>JAAYVJ010000369.1 GCA_012517265.1 Planctomycetota bacterium
GGGAGATTTTGGCCCGGCGGGCGTGTAACATGACGACCGGATGCGCAATTGAAACTATGCGATGGTCGCGATTATGGCAAAACCCGTTGAGCAAACGGCTTACGACGATCTGGTGATCCTGGCGAAAAGCCAGGCCTCGGCCCTGGGCAGGCTCTACGAGCTGTATTACGACCGGATCTTTCGCTTCTGTGTGCACCGGCTGTTCAACCGCTCGACCGCCGAGGACGTGACCTCGTCGGTGTTCCTGACGGTGGCCCGGACGATGCCCCAGTTTCAGGGACGGACCGAGCAGGACTTTCGCAGTTGGGTCTACACCATCGCGGCCAACCTGGCGAACGCCCACATTCGCAAGACCATGCGACGCCAGCGGCTCATGGAGAACGTCGTCGCCCATCGCATCGAGGATCGCCAGGGTCCCGAGGGCTGGTCGAGCCTGGACTGGCCGATTCTGTACGCGGCGATCCGGCAGCTCAAGCCGGACCATCAGACCCTGCTGACGCTGCGGTTTTTCGAGAACATGGACTATGACGAGATCGCGAGGATCGTGAAAGCGCGGCCCGCGACGATCCGTGTGACGCTGCACCGGATTCTCCGCCGGCTGCAGGAGGTTTTGCAGGGGGACCTGGGCGAATCGTAAGGGCGGATTTCCGATGCGCCGGTGCGCGACCCGTCCCCCGACATGCGGCGCGACGCCCGGTCAGGCGTTGCGGCATGGAGAAGAATAGATGCTGGAAAACGAACACAATTTCCGAAAGATCGTGGCCGGCCTGAGGACCGACGATGAGCCGAATCCGGCTCACCGGGAACGGCTCCGCCGGCAGGTGGCGACTGCCTTTGAGCAGGCCTGCGCTCGCGGCGACGCACGGCCTGACGTCGGGGGGGCGGGCCTCAAGCCCGCCCCCGCCAGACTTTCGCCCGCCGCGTGGCTGGCGATTGCGGCGGCGATTCTCGTCGTCGCCGGCGTCGGCGCCTGGAGGTGGCTGGGCTCGTCCGCGTCGGCGACCGGCTTCGAGCGTGTCCGCCTGGCGACCGAGAGCGCGCCCTGGATGCTGGCCGTCGTCACCCGCTACCTGGGCGGCGAGGCGCCGACCGAGCGGCAGTGGTGCAACTTCGCGAACAGGCAGACCTACGTGCTCACCGACGATGAGACGGTCGTCGCCTACGATTACGGCCGGGGGCAGGTGAAGCTGGCCTACAGTCCCAAAGTCAAGACGCTGGTGATCTCGGAGCTGCCGAAGACCGGGCCTTTCGGCGTGGAATCCGCCTACGACTTCGTTCAGACCTTTGCAGCCTTTGCGGCCAGGGCGGATGTGCCGCGGGAGGAATCGAGCGTCGAATACGAAGGCCGCACCGTGCGGACCCATGCGATCGACGCGAACGCGCCTGCGTACAGCATCGACGGTAGACCTGTGGCCCGGCTGCGGATGACCGTGCTGGCGGACCCGCGGACCCGCCGGATCGTCGCGGCCCATGTCGAGCACCAGGGGTCGCGGGGCAACGTGCTGGCGCGTGAGGAGTGGGCGATGAGCTATCCCGCGTCGGGTCCGACCAGCGTCTACGATCTGGGCGTGCCGCGCACGGCCCGCGTGTTCGACACCCGCCAGAGCTATCGCGGCACGCCCGGGGATTTGAGCGCGGCCTTGACGCCCCCGCCGGTGTCGGGCGGATTCCGGCTCGAACCGCTCCAGATCGAATTGCCCAAGGCCAAGTTCAGCGGCACGCCCCAGGACGGTCGCACGCCCAATCTGGAGAGGCCCCGGGGCGGGCCGCGTCCGCCGTTCCTGGCGCCGGCCGGGACCGTCAACCTCGCCAGGGGCAAGCCGGTCTCGTCGAGCGATCCCGAGCCGATCGCAGGCAGTCTGGACCTGATTACCGACGGGGACAAGGAGGCGTTCGAGGGCGGGGTCGTCGAGCTGGGGCCCAGGCCGCAGTTCATCACCATCGACCTGCAGGAATCGTGCGAGATTTACGCGGTGGTTCTGTGGCATCATCACCGCTGGCCTCGCTCCTACAACGACGTGGTCGTGCAGGTCTCGGACGACCGATCCTTCAAGCGGGGCGTGCGAACGATCTTCAACAACGACGCGGACAATACGCTGGGCCTGGGCGCCGGGCGCGACCTTTCGTACACCGAGACGTACGAGGGCAAGCTGATCGACGCCAAGAGCGTCCACGGCCGGTACGTCCGCTGCTACAGCAACGGCAACACCCACGACGAGCTGAATCACTACACCGAGGTCGAGGTCTACGGAACGCCCGCACGCCAGTGACGACGTATATGGGGGGCATGCAGAAGCGGCGACTCGATTCCGGGCGGGAGCCTGTTCGTAGTGTGCCCGTCAGGGCATATGTGTCGCGGGCATCTTGCCCGCGATGCGAGGGCGGAACGCCCTCGACACGGATAACGCCTTGCGGCGGCACTACCAACAGGCTCCGGAGGTTTCGGATTCGCAGGTTATTTCAACGGCCCGCGGATTTCGCCCGCCGGTGATTGTTGCGTGTGCACGTTCACATACGCCCGGCCTTCACGGATCGCCGACAGCAGATCGGCGATCGTCTGGCCGGCCAGCGGACCGACGAAGTTGGCGGCCGTGAAGCTCCCTGTGCCCAGTGGGCCGGTGAACTGGCCGGGGATCAGCATCGCAGGCGGGGCCGCGGGAAACAGCCAGACGGCTGGCGGGCCGTCGAGGCCCGGCTCGGTCGATATGTGGATATGCGCCTGCGTCGCGTTCTCAAGTCCCTGGACCTTGAGCTGGTAAGAGACCGAGTCTTTCGCTGCGCTCAACTGGAGGGTCGCCAGGCCGGTCGCGGACGAATCTGTGCCTGCTTCCGCCCCCGACAGCACCGCGACGAATCCGGTCCTCGCGGCGACGATCTTCATCACGATGCCCGTGTCCCCTACCGGGCCCAGGGTCGTGCTGGCCAGCAGGTAGACCTCGCCGTCGAGATCCTGGCCGAAGCCTTTGACGAACAGTCCGAGCGGGTCGCCAGCCGGGCCGATCAGCAGCTCCTGGATCTGGCCTGTGAACAGGTCCGCCACGAACAGTCGGCCTTCGGGCACGGAGAACTGCCGGGAGAAATCGCCGCAGACGTACTGGCCCCACAGCGCTGGGACCGCGGTCCCATAGTAGGTGTACCCTCCGATGATCGACAGGCCGTCGTCGTGGTCGTACTGAACGACCGGATCGGAGAACTTCGGGTCGTCCAGGACCTTTCCGACGGTTCCCGTCGGCGGATCGAATGCGAAATCGCCCTCCTTGACGTTCCAGCCGTAGTTGCGCCCCTTGCGGACGAAGTTGATCTCCTCCACGCGGTTCTGGCCGACGTCGGGAACGATCAGCGCGCCGCTGAGTGCGTCGAAGCTGAAGCGGTAAGGATTGCGGAAGCCGTAGGCGAAGATCTCATCGATGCCGTCGGCGCCGACGAAAGGATTGTCGGCCGGCACGCGGTACGCGCCGTTGGCGCTGGCGGGATTCGGACTGTCCGACGTCAAAGCCGGATCCATCGGATCGATGCGTATGATGCTTCCTAGGATGGTGTTGATGTTCTGCCCATTGCCGATGGCGCCGTGGCCAACCGCGGTGTCGTTGGCGCCGCCGCCGTCGCCGAAGGCGATGTACAGATACCCGTCGGGACCGAACTCCATGTGTCCGGCGTTGTGATTGGACTGGGGCTGGTCGACGCGCAGGATCTCGCGGGACGAGGCTGGATCGACCTTTTCACTGGCGCCATCCCAAATCCATTCGCGGACGACGCTCTGGTGGTTCATCGCGGTGCCGGCGGGCACTTCAACGGTGAAGTCGGCCGGGCCCTGGACCGGTTCGCTCGTGTACGTGTAGAACCGCCCGTGCCCGACGTGGCCCGGATCGCCGTAGCCCGGATGGAAGGCCAGGCCGAGGAAGCCCCGCTCGTCATAGTTGACGCGGACGGGCACGACGAGGCTCGTAAGATCCAGCAACGGCGCGTCCCTGAGTTGTCCGTGATCGATCACGCGGACGAGGCCGACCTGGTCCACGATGTGGAGTCGCCCCGGTCGGGCCGGGTCCGGGACGAGCAGGACCGGGGCCGCCAGACCCGACGCGACCGTTTGCAGATCGACGCGGACGGGCGACGGCGCGATGCGATCGGCGATGGGCAGGCCCGCGACGGTGAAGTCGCCGCGCATGGTCGCCGAATGCGGCCTGCAGCGATAGCCCGGCTTACGGCCCCCCTGGGTCATCGCCTCGTAAAGGGCGGCAGTGAACGTGAATCGAACGGTGCCCTGCCCGTTGTCGGTCCAGGCGACGCCCGGATTGGATTCGAGGGAACCCTGAACCGACATGGACAGAAGGACCGTGTCCTGCGCGGGCGAAGTGGCCTTGGCGATGATCTCCAGCGGATGGGCGGAGGGGTTGGTCACCCGAATCTGATACCGTTTGCCCAGTTCCAGGGGCAGGGTCGGGTTCTCCGTGCCCAGCGGCGGGAACTGGAGGTTCGTCGGCTCGAAGGCGTCGAGCCGGTAGGCCATCATTCCTACGTCTCCGAACGTCCAGGCGGCGTCGTAGGATTGTGCGTGGGCCGGACCGAAGGCCAACGCCAACGTACCCAGTACGAAATACGCGAGCTTTCCAAACTGCGTTGAATTCATAGTATCCTCCCGGCATATAAGCCTCGATGGCGCCTCGATGCGAAAGAGCATGCGGAACGCACTTCTGGATAATTCATATACGTGTACTGTGCAAATGGGGCCCGGTTCGCGCATCCGCGTTTCTGATGTGCTCTGGCGAGCTGAGAATCTTGCCCGCGGAATCTCCGGCCTTCACAAGGGGGATCCCGTCGGCCCACGGCGGTGCGACCGGGGCGAGTCTCTTGTAAACGTCCGGCAATCCGAGGCACTCTGTAGGGTCGGAGATCTCAGGTTGCATGCGGCCGGGCCTGGCCCGAAGCGTTGAGTCAGAGAGTCGCAAGATCGTGTCAGATGGAAAGTTCGAAAACCTGGTGAACGAGCACGGCTGGCAGGTGCTGGGCACGGCGACGGTCCTGGATCGATGCGAAGACCGACCAGCTCGTCCGGGTCGAGATGAAGTTGGCCAAGTCGCCGGGAATGAACTTGATTCTGAGCGATTTCCAGTTGGATGTCCCGCCTGCCGAAATAGCCAGAATCCCCTGTCTTCGGAGAACACCAAGCCGGGCTCTCAAGCCCGGCTTGTCTATTGGGAACAGTGGGTTGACGGGATGTCCGCAGAACGCCACAATGCCGCGATCATGGACGACCAGAAGAAGAACGTCAACATCTACACCGACGGCGGGTGCCTGGGCAATCCGGGGCCCGGCGGCTACGGCGTCGTGCTGCGCTACGGCCAGCACGAGAAGCGGCTCTCGGGCGGCTTTCGACTGACCACCAACAATCGCATGGAGATCATGGGCGCGATCGTCGGGCTGGAGGCCCTGAAGGACTCCTGCGCGGTCACGCTGTACAGCGACTCGAAGTACCTCGTCGACGCGATGAGCCTGGGCTGGGTCCGTCGCTGGAAGGCCAACGGCTGGCGGCGCAACAAGACCGACGAGGCGGTCAATCCCGACCTCTGGGACCGCCTGCTGACCGCCTGCGAGCGTCACACGGTGAAGTTCGTCTGGATCAAGGGCCACGCCGGCCACCAGTACAATGAGATCTGCGACGTCCTCTCCAAGAAGGCGGCATCGAGCAAAGACCTGCCGATGGACGAGGGATACGCCGGCCAATAGACCATTGTCCGACGGGTGCGAAGCTCGTTTCGGCCGGCGGTCGCGTCGGACGCAGCTTGCGCCGTTCCACGCCTTCACACAACCGATTCCTGCGTAGCAGAGACACGCTCACCGGTTCAGCATGACCGGCGCCGTAGGATACGTTTTCACCCCACGCGTTTGACTGCAAGGGGATTTCTTCGCTCCTGTCGCATTTTCTGTCGCAAGACCGCTCCAGGCTGCACTATATAGCGAGAACGCAATCTCTGAGAGTTCGTTGAGGTGTCGTATGACGGAAACAGACCAATACTATGTGGAACGTTGTCTGGATGGCCATCCGGACGACTTTCGCCACCTGGTGCGGCGGTATCAGCCAGTCCTGCTGGCCCATCTTGCCGGCAAACTGGGCCACAGGGACAGCGCCGAGGAGGCCGCTCAGGAGACATTGGTCCGAGCGTACTTCAAGATGGACAAGCTCAAGAAGCCCGAATCGTTCTTCGCGTGGCTGCTCGGCATCGCCGACAACGTGGCCAAGGAGCAGCAGCGAAAGGAGATCGTTCGACGCCAACGGGAGTCCGTCCGCGAAGTGTGCGAAGAGACGCCGCCGCCGGAACTCTCGGAGGATTACGGACTCGAAGCCGCGGTGGCCGGCCTGCCCGAGGCGTATCGAACGGTGATCCTGCTTCGCTATTATGGCGGACAGTCGTGCAAGCAGATCGCCGAGCAGCTCGAAGTGCCTTTGGGCACGGTGACGGTGACGCTATCGCGGGCCTACGCCCTGCTGCGAAGCGCGCTCCAGCAGAGGCAGGGAGATTCCGAACGCAACCCATCGCGTCGGGGTCCCCACCAAGTGAACGAGGTGAACCGATGAACTGCACAGAATGCAAAGAGCTGTTGGTGGCGTACTTCGAGGGACTTCTGGACGACGTTCCGGCGCGGACCGTCGAAGAGCATCTGAGATCCTGTGACGCCTGCCCGGCGGAGTTGAAGGAGCTGCAGACCCTTCGGCGACGCCTGGTCCACGGCGCCAGGGCCACCGCGGAAACGGACCTGGAAGAACGGGTCATGAATCGAATCCTCCAAGAACAGAGCGAACGGCTCAAGTCGGCCCAGCGGGCGACGGCGGGCCTTCGCATCAGGAGACTGATTATGAAAAGTTCGCTTGTCAAAATCGCAATGGCGGCGGCCCTCGTGGCTATCGCCCTGGGTGCCTGGTCCCTCTGGAGCGGAACTCAGCCGGGTGTGGCCCTGGCGGACGTGCTCGTCCGAGTCCAGCAGGTCCAGGCCTTCGCGTACAAGATGACGATGCGGGTGAAGGGCCCGATGCAGGGCTCCACCGCGACGGAGACGGACATGACCGGCTCGGTCCTGATCGCGAACGAGCACGGGACGAGAATGGACATGAGCATGATGATGTCCCCCACCGGGCAGACGATGCAGCAGCAGATGTATATCCTACCCGGGCGAAAGATGATGATGATGGTCCTGCCCGCCGAGAAGACATACATGCGGATGGAACTCGATGAGTCGATGTTCGAGAAGCTTCAGAAGCAGAACAATGATCCGCGTTTGACGATCAAGCAGATCCTCGAATGCAAGTACCGGGACCTCGGCAAGAGCGTGATCGACGGCATCCAGGTGCAGGGCTTCCAGACTACCGATCCGGCCTACGGCGGCAACGACCTGGGCGACGTCGATGTCAGGATCTGGGTCGACGCCAAGACCGGATTTCCGATCCGCATGGACATGAAGATCAGGGCCGGCCAGCAGATGGAAATGGAAGGGACGATGTACGACTTCCAGTGGGATGTCCCGGTCGCCGCGGAGGAGTTCGATCCGGTCCTGCTGGCCGACTATAAAGCCGGCCCCGGCGACGGCTTCAAGATCCCGGCCATGACCGAGGATACCGCCGTGGCCGGTCTGAAGCTCTGTGCCGATCTGCTCGGCAAGTACCCCGAGGATCTGAACATGCTGACCCTCATGCAGACGGCGGTGAAAGGGCTCAAGGACAGCCAGACCCCTGAGGCGCAGAGGCTTCGGAGTCTGATGGAGCAGGCGAGAGACGACGAAGAACGAGCCAGGCTGCTCGTCGAGCCTGTCATGCCGATCCAGATGCTCGGCGGCTTCTACGGGACGCTGACGCAGGAGCAGAAAGAGCCTGCGTACCACGGCAAGGTCGTGACGCCGGGCGACAAGGCCCTGGTCCTGATGCGGTGGAAGACCGGTGAAGACGAGTACCGGGTCCTCTTCGGCGACCTGCACGCCGAGACGGTCGACGCCGAAACGCTGGCCAAGCTGGAGGCGGCTCTGCCCAAATAGACGGACGAACTCGATGTCCCGAATCACCCAAGGCCGGGCCAGCGGAGCCCGGCCTTGGCTATTCTTCAGAACGCTCGTTGCTGAGGTGCCTCCTGAAGAACTGCTCCATCTGGTACAAGCACCGACGATTCACCACTTCTGCGACGTCCATCGCGTGCGGCCAGCCTTCATACCGTTCGTAGACGTAGTCGATTCCCAGTTCCTTGAGCTTCTCGGCCAGCGCGTCGGACTGGGCGACCGGGACCAGGTTGTCGATGGTGCCCTGGAAGATGAGCGTGGGCGGATCGTCCTTGGTCAGGTGGCACAGGGGCGACGCCTGCTTGTAGACTTCGGGGGCCTCCTCGAACGTCTTGCCGCCCAGGAAGTCCGCGACGAGCTTCTGCCTCTTGGCGTAGTCCGTGGTCAGATCGGTCGGGCCGTAGAAATCGACCACCGCACAGACCCGGCTGCTGACGCCGGGATTGCCGCCGGCGCCTTCCAGCGACGGATCGTCCGAGTACCCGACCATCATGGCCAGGTGCCCGCCCGCGGAGTTGCCGGAAACCGCGATGCGATTCGGATCGATCTGATACGCGGCGGCGTTGGCGCGGAGCCAGCGAACCGCGCACTTGACATCCTCGACCGCGGCAGGGAACGGCGCTTCCTGCAACAGGCGGTAACTCGCGGTGGCGGTGACGTACCCCTTCTCCGCGAACTTCACGCAGTAGTACTTCATGTCGGCGCGCTTGCCGCTCTTCCAGGCGCCGCCGTGAATGAAGAGGATGGCGGGCCCCGCCTTCGTGCGCCCCGTGGGAACATAGAGGTCCAACTGGAGGGGCCGGCCGCCGCCCTGGCCGTATTCGACGCCGAGCTTCTCCTCCACGCCGGCCGGCACGACGATGGCCTTCGCGTCGATCAGCTTGACCTGGCGCGTCGCCAAGGCGGCCATGACCGCCAGCTCATTCGCATAGCCCGGCGGAATCGGCGGCGGCTCCGTCGCCCCCACCAGAGAAGCAAGCCCGACTATGCAGAGAACCCCCGCCGCAAAAAAGGTCTTTCCGCCCATCCCACGATCTCCCAAGCACAAACCACATCCGTTGAACCGACAATCCTGAACTCGGACCGCCATGTACTGTTACGCTCGAAGAAGGGACAAGGTTACGCCGGCCACCGCCCCTCCTGTTCCCCTATCAAAACA
>JAAYVJ010000370.1 GCA_012517265.1 Planctomycetota bacterium
AGAAGACAGCGGAATGGGACAAATAGGACTGATGGGACTCATGGGCCTCAAGAGCCTCGGATCATTCCCCCTCATGGCGGCTACCACAACCTGAAGTCCTATCAGGTCGCGGAGATCGTCTTCGACGCCACGAACGCCTTCTGCGAACGTTTCATCAATCCGCGTTCCCGCACGTATGACCAGATGGTGCAGGCCGCCCGCAGCGGCAAACAGAACATCGCCGAGGCCAGTCAGACTTCCGGCACATCAAAGAAAAGCGAACTGAGACTGGTCGACGTCGCTCGCGCCAGCCTGCAAGAGCTCCTCGAAGACTACAAAGACTTCTTGCGACTTCGCAAGCTGCCGATCTGGCCGAAGAATCATCCGCAGGCCGTGATCATACGCAATCTGGCGTATAGGACTGATAGGACATATGAGACCTATAGGTCCTACGTCGAAGAGTCCCCGCCCGAGATCGCAGCCAATACCATGGTCTGCCTGGTCAATCAGGCGAACTTCCTTCTCGATCGCCAGCTTGAGTCCCTCGAACGCGCGTTCCTTAACGAAGGCGGCTTCACCGAGCGGCTCTACAACGCCCGCCGGCAAAGCCGGTCCCATCAGTCCTATCCGTCCCATAGGTCCCATCCTCCGAAAGACTGACGATCAAGGCTCGCCTTGCCACAGCCCTCGCCCTGAGCTATCATCGCACGCAAATGCCGCCAGATTCATTGACAAGGAGACCGACGTGCGACTGCGATTCCGCCCTGTGACGCACCTGCTGTGCTCTTCCCTGCTTCTGATCGGCTCCGGCTGCTCAATCTTCCGGCCGCAGCCTGTCGTCATTCACCCCGCCAAGTCCCTGCCGGCCACGACGCCTTGGGACCTGGCCGCTCTGAGCAAGGCCCCTCATTTCGAATGGGCGGACCAGACCGGCCCGGTCTGGTCGCTCTATTACTCCGGACTCCCCTACCAGGGCAAGCCCACCCGCGTGTTCGCCTACTACGCCAGCCCCGACACGCTGGGCGTCCAGATGCCGGACTGCGAGGGCTTCCCCGGTGTCGTGCTCATCCACGGCGGAGGCGGGACCGCGTTCAAGGAGTGGGCACGGCTTTGGGCCAAACGAGGCTACGCCGCGATCGCGATGGACCTGGCCGGCTGCGGACCCGACGGCAAGCGGCTCCCCGAGGGCGGGCCCGGCCAGGACGACGACGTCAAGTTCGGCCGGGTCGACCAGCCGCCCCAGGATCAGTGGACGTATCACGCGGTCGCCGACGCGATCCTGGCGCATTCCCTGCTGCTGAGCTTCGAGGACGTCGACGCGGGCCGCACCGCGGTGACGGGAATCAGTTGGGGCGGGTACCTCACGTGCATCGTGGCCGGCCTGGACGACCGCTTCAAGGCCGCGGTCCCGGTCTACGGCTGCGGATTCCTCCAGGACAACAGCGTCTGGCTCCCGCGATTCGCGCAGATGACGCCCGAGCAGCGGGCCCGCTGGACCCGCCTCTGGGACCCCTCGATGTACGTCGGCTCGGCGGCGATGCCGGTCCTGTTCATCAACGGCACGAACGACTTCGCCTATCCGCTCGACAGCTACGCCAAG
>JAAYVJ010000371.1 GCA_012517265.1 Planctomycetota bacterium
AGAGTGGTTCCACATCGGACGCCAGTACAGCCACCTCGACGACCGGTACTTCCCCGGCGTCATCGACGACGTCCGAGTCTACGATGTCGCCTCCGACGACGCCAAGATCGCCCAGATCATGGCCGGCGACCCCATCCTGGCCGCAGCACCTCAGCCGGCCAACGGCCTCGTCGTCGACATCCGCAACGTCTCCGATCTGGCCTGGACCGCAGGGCAAGGCGCGGTCTCGCACGATGTCTACTTCGGAACCAGCAGAGCCGCTGTCGCAAACGCCGATCGGTCCTCGCCCGAGTTTGTGGGCAACCAGGCGGACACCGGCCTGTCGCTAGCCGGCAGGGTCGCCTTCGGAGGCGGACCCTATGCCTGGCGCGTCGATGAGGTCGAAGCGGACGGAACCACACACAAGGGATACGTCTGGACCTTCACCGTCCCGGCCTGCCTGATCGTCGACGACTTCGAGAGCTACACGGACGACGAGGGAAGCCGCATTTACGAGGCCTGGGAAGACGGACTGACCAACAAGAACAGCACCTCCGTCGTCGGCTACGCCCAGGCGCCCTTCGCCGAGCAAAAGATCGTCAACGCCGGAAGACAGTCCATGCCCATGGACTACGACAACACCACGTCGCCGTACTTCGCAGAGGCCGAGATGGCCCTGGACGGCGTCCAGAACTGGACCGAGGAGGGCGTCGCCGTCCTGAGCCTGGCCGTGCGGGGCAACCTCGACAACGGCGCCGGCACCCTCTACGTCGGCCTCCAGGACAGCACCGGCAAGCTGGCCTACGTGTCCAACCCCGACGCCTCGATCCTGACCTCGGCCGTCTGGACCACCTGGAAGGTCCCGCTGAGTCAGTTCGGCGTCAAGGCCACGGCGATCAAGAAGATCGTGGTCGGCGTGGGCAACCACACCGCACCGGCCGCCGGCGGCAAGGGCCGGATCTACATCGACGACATCTGCCTGGTCCGGCCGTAGTGGGCCGCTATGTCGATCGTCCCGAGTGGGCTGGGCCCCTCCGACAGAAACACCACGGGGCCCCGGTCATCCAAGACCGGGGCCCCCTTTCTTTGCGCTGGCCGCACTCTGGACATCCGCTCGATCGCCCGCAGCAGCCTGTGAACCCTTCTTCCGGAGTGCGATTTCTCTTGGCCCTTGCGTCTGTGCCCTCTATCATGGCTGCACAAGGGCTCGGCAGTCCGGACATGCAGGGCACTTGCTTCGAAGTCGGATCGACAGGAGAAAGGACAGATGATGAGACAGGTCAATCGACGAGACTTTCTCAGAACCACGGCAGGGACTTTGGCACTGGGCAGCGCGCTGTCTCGGTCCTCGGCGTCCGAGGCAGCCAAGACGCCGATTAAGATCGGCCTGATCGGATGCGGATGGTACGGCATGGTGGACGTCAAAGCCGCGTTCAAAGTCGGCGGCGTCGAAGTGTCGGCCGTCTGCGACGTGGACAGCGAGCATCTGGCCGCGGCCGAGACGGAAATCGAACAGCTCCAGGGCTTCCGGCCCAGAGCGTGCAAGCAGTATCAAGACCTGCTGATGACGCCCGGGCTCAATGCGGTGATTCTCGCGACTCCTCCCCAATGGCATGCGCTGCCCTTCCTGGCGGCGGCCGCGAAGAACCTGGACATCTATTGTGAGAAACCGCTCGCCTACGACATCCGGGAGGGCCGGGCCATGGTCGACGCCGTCCAGAACAAAGACATCGTCGTCCAGGTCGGGTTCCAGCGGCGTCAGAGCCCGGCAATCCAGAAGGTCCGTGAGATCATCCAGCAAGGCAGCATCGGGCGAATCGTCCAGGTGAACGCCCAGATCGACTACACGGCGAGCCTGCGAGACGCCACTCCCCAGGAGCCTCCGGCCTCGCTCGACTGGGATCTCTGGTGCGGCCCGGCGCCGAAGATTCCGTACTCGCCGCAGGTGGGCCATTTCGCCTGGCGGCTCGAGAAGACGACCGGGCACGGACACCTCGTGGACTGGGGCATTCACCTGATCGACGCGACGCGGTTCATCCTCGGCGAAACGACGCCTCGTTCGGTCCAAGCCTCAGGCGGGATCTACTACTTCAAGAATCAGATCACCACGCCGGATGTTCTGACGGTCCATTTCGAGTTCGCGAAGTGCCCGGTCTTCTGGCGACACCGCATCTGGGGCGCCCAGGAGTATACCCCGCAAACCACGAACGGCGTCTTCTTCTACGGCGAGGACGGAACGATCTTCGTCACCGATGACCGCTGGGTGATCATCCCGAAGGACAGGAACAAGGAACGCATCGAGCACAAAGCGGAAGCCGACATGGCCACGGCCCATATGGCGGAGTTCCTTCAAGCCGTCCGCACCCGCAAGCCGGCCGGCTGCACGATCGAGGAAGGCTATCGTTCGACGACGACAGTCAAACTGGCCATGATCGCCTATGACACCGCCGCCAAGGTCACATGGGATGAGACGGCCGAAGAGATCGTCGGCAATCCGGCCGCGTCCGGTTTGCTCAGGCGGCCCTACCGAGCCCCGTGGCGGCATCCCTATGCCCAGCGAACCTGAACGAGGAAGGAGGTCGAAATGACTTGCAGACGTGGAGTGGCAATCGCTCTATTGGCCGGTCTGTCGTGCGTCATCGCGATCGCGGCAGCCGCCAGGAATGAAGGAAGCATGGGAAATCGAATTCGCTTCGAGCATGTTGGACTGAATGTGGCTGATCCGGTCAAGGCGGCCCAGTGGTATGTGGACCATCTCGGGATGAAGATCCTGAGGGAGGGCCCGGCTCCGGCCAACGCCCGCTTCGTGAGCGACGCCGACGGGAGCATGATGTTCGAGTTCTATCACAATCCGCCGGATGCGGTGCCGGACTACGCCTCGATGGACCCGCTGGTCCTGCACATTGCGTTCTTCGTCGACGACGTGGATGCCGCGCGAACCAGACTTATTGCTGCGGGCGCAACCACCGTGGGCGAGGCGACGACCACGCCGACCGGCGACCGAATCGCGATGCTCCGCGATCCGTGGGGCCTGGCAATCCAGTTCGTCCGCCGGGCCGATCCGATGCTGCCCCACAAGCAGGCCGACTGACCCGCCCTCTCATCCAAGGAGATCCCCATGCGAAAGTGCGCACTGCTCGCGTCGCTGATCGTCGGACTGGCCGCGATACCCGTGCCTGCCAAGGAACCGGTGATTTCGTCCATCCAGGCGATGTCGCCCACCGTCGGGCTCTATGAGAAATTTGAGGTGCGGATCGACCTGACCGCGACGTATGCGAATCCCTATGATCCCGAGGAAATCGACGTGCAGGCGTTGTTCACGTCTCCCTCGGGCAGACAGTGGCCGATCTGGGGTTTCTACAATCCATCCGACTGGTCGCGTCTGTGGATGGTCCGCTTTGCGCCGACGGAGACGGGCTCGTGGAGTTACGTGATCAAGGTCACCGACCGCGAAGGCGCTGCTCAGAGCCAGCCCCGTACGTTCACCACAGTTGAATCGACTCATCATGGATTTGTCCGCATCGCGTCGAACCAGCGGTACCTCGCCTACAGCGACGGCACGTCGTTCTATGGCATCGGGCTCTGGTACAACGACAACTACGAGCTGTTCAACCGCGGACAGATCACCGAGGACTCGCTCGATCGGCTCCAGCGTCTCGGCGTCAACTTCATCAGTTTCTACCCCACGCCGCTGGAGACGATGGGCACAGGCTTGGGCCGCTACGATGAGAATCGCTGCGGCCGGCTCGACCAGCTCTTCGACTGGTGCGAACAGCGGGACATCCACGTCAGTTGGAATCTCTGGTTCCACTCGTACATCTCCCAGGCCGTCTGGGGCGGCGGCAACGCCCGATATCGGAACAACCCCTACCGTCTCGTGACGGACGCCAAAGGCTTCTTCGCCAGCGAGGACGCCTGGAAATACCAGGAGAGGCTGCATCGGTACATCCTCGCCCGGTGGGGATACAGCCGGGCCCTGTTCCTTTGGTTCGTCATCGACGAGATCAACGGCACCGAAGGCTGGGAACAAGGAGACAAGGAGGCCGCGGAGCAGTGGTGCCGCAAGATCGACGCGTTCTTCAACGAACACGATCCCTACGAGCGGCCCACCACCGGCACACAGAGCGGCGGCATCAACCAATGGTGGCCGGGGGGCTACCAGATCTTCGACATCGCGGCCCGCGAGATCTACGAGGCTCAGGGCCACCCCATGCCCAGAACCGGCAAACCCGACCTGCAGAACGAGGACCCCCTGCAATTCAGCTACCGCAACTATGCAACGCAGGCGAAGAACCTCTGGACGGGCTTCCGGAAACCCGCCATCGTCGGCGAATGCGGCTGGGACCACACGTACTACGAGCCTGGCATGCCCGGCTATCTGGCGATGTACCACAACGCCCTGTGGTCGGGCCTTGCCAATGGGCTGTGCTGCACGCCGTTCTGGTGGGCGTACTCCGACTGGCTCAACGACGGCGTCGTCACCAACCAGATGCGGAGCTTCGCGCAGTTCGTCGCGGACATGGACCTCGCGAGGCTCGATCTCCAGCCTGCGGAGATATCCGCCGGCGGTTGCGACGCGTGGGCGATGAAGAGCGACAAACTGGTCTTCGGCTGGATGGTCAATCCGCGGACCAGCGCGGCGAACGAATCGTTCACGATCGCCGGGCTCCCCGAGAGGGACTATGAGGTGCGACTCTATCGCACGTGGGCGGGACGGTATCTCCCTCCGCAGACGGTGCCCTGCCACGACGGCAGGCTCACGGTTACGGTCCCCGAGCTCACGACGACCCAGGGACATGCCTCTCACATCGGCAACGACGTCGCGTTCAAGATCGTTCCCAAATAGGCGACGCTTTTCGCAGGACGAGGTCCCGGCAGGACCGCGTTCACCAGGTGTACATCAGACCAAGCAGAAAAGAGGCCTCGTAATCGTCTTTCACGATCGGGCTGTCCTTGATCTCGCTGTCGAACCACTCGTATTGAACCGCGCCGAGCAGGCTCCATCGGTCGTTCAGCTTGCGGCGAATCGCCAGACTCAGATAGGGGTCGACCGCGTCGTTGCCCTCATAGGCCGGCCGCGTGATTCCCCCGCCGAACCGGGCCTCGTCGGCCTCGACACCATAGTAGTACTGGACAAGGTCCTCGCTCTTCCACCGCACGCCGGCCGACGGGATGAAGTCGCATCCGCCCCACTTGAACAGGATCGTATACCCGAAGTCCAGTTCCTGTCCATCGTGACGACCCAGCAGGTCGGTGACGAAGGTGACGCCGAAGAGCCCGAAGTCGGTCAGCCAGGAGAGGCCGAGCCCGCCGTCGATGGACCACTCCCGGTCGTCCATACCCTCCAACTCGGAGCTGTCGTCTTCCTCATAACCTTCGAATCGCGGCCGCAGGACCGGGCCGACCGAGAAGCCGTCGACGCTGTACAGCCAGTACCCGCCCACAATGCCGCGGAAATACAGCCGCTTGCCCTCATACGCGAACAACGGTATGGGGTATATCCGACTGTCGGTTCCGACATACGGCTGGGAACTGATGAGAGCGCCGCCGCCAATGTGAATCGAGGGTTTCTCTTGCAGCTTCGCATCGGTCTGCGCTTCTCCAGACCAACCGACCGCGACGAAGGACCCGATCACCACACAAACGCCAACCATCGAACGCATCATCTTGACCCCATTTGCACGACATCCTTGCCCCGTGACAGCAGGGTCAGAGTGCTCCAACGCACAACACAGCGTTCGACCCTCTGGTTCAGGCACAGATCCGCACGACCGTGCCCTTCCGTTGTCACGTGAGGAGGATCATACCATGGGGCATGCGAGAACGCCAGAGAGATTCTTGGCTCGCGGCCGGCTCAATGAAAGCCCCTGTAATTGCCGAGGAAGATGGGCAGCGCTTCGCGCTCGAACCACTGCGGGTCCCACTGGCAGTCGTGGATCATGTGCCGATAGCCGTCCTTGAGGACGTAGGCGTCGGCCCAGTGTTCCTCGCAGCCCTCGACCAGAATGACATGCGACTGGCGATCGTATGCGTCAGCCTCGAAGAGATCCAGCCGCCTCAGGTCGTCCGGGTCGATGTCGAAGTATACGACGCCGTCGACCCAGTCGCCATCGTGGGACCGGACGATGACGGGATAGACGTCGCCCTGGACTCGCCTGCGCGCGAAACCACGCAATCGCGCGGCCCGCTTCACGTAGGCGCCGTGTACCAGTCGCGACCAAACCTCATCGAACATCAACGAACCATAGGTGAATAGATTCATGCCCATCATCCCGGGACAAATCCGTTTGGCCAGACTCTACCCGCGTTAGATGGGTGCAAGATCCGTACCGCGCACACGATCCGCGAGAGAATATCCACAACCTCTGACACCAACGAGGTTTGCAGATCGGTCCATTGTCTCTCACAGACGCCATGATTCTACAATTGCGTGGACATCTCCCACAGAATCCACACAATTGTATTCTCTATCCGTCATTTGGCGCCGGCGCCGACGGGAACAGCAGTTCCAACGCGTTGTTGGAACCCGACGGGAAGAAGGCCTTCCCCTGTCGGAGAGTCAAAGAGATCACGCTCGCCCAGCCACGATCCGACTTGCGGCCTGACCGTCGGAAACAGGCGAGGACTGCGAATCGTCTTCAAGTCGTCTCCATGCCGCTTCTCGTGGTTCTCGGTCTTCTCCTGCATCGCCGTATTGTAACCGCCCTTGAACAGAAGACACACCAATTCGCCGACGGTCTCGGCCCCCACCTTTCGCATGATGTTCGCGCGGTGGAAGTCCACCGTCTTGAGCCCAATGCCCAGTTCCCTCGCCATGACCTTGCTGGTCTTGCCCTTGATGATCAGATCCACCACCTGCCGCTCTTTCACCGAGAGGGTCAGGAACCGGGCTGCGGCCTCCTTTCGCTCGGCCATCCGGCACCGATCGCGTCGATCCTTCTCCAACGCCGCGTGTACGCGATCCAGCAGGTACTCTTCGCTGAAAGGCCGTTGCAGGAAGTCGAAGGCCCCTTCCTGCATGGCCTTGACCGCTGTGGGGACGTCTCCGTAGGCAGTCGCGAAGATGACGGGGAGGACAATCCCTGCGGCCCGCAACCTGCGGCACAATTCGATGCCGCTCATCTCCCGCATCCGCACATCCAGAATCAGACACCCCGTCCGGGTCGAGTCCAGACCGACCAACAGGGTGCCGACCCCGACGTGCGTTTCGACGGGGAGTTGCACCGACTCCATCAGCATGCGAAGGCTCTTCACAACCGCCGGATCATCGTGCAGAATGAACACGGTTGGCTTTTGTTCTCCCATTACAGACTCCTTTCATCAGGAAAGGTCGGACATTCATGGAGCCTCGCCCGCGCCGACCTGGTCCCGCATGTCCACTGCGCTGCGGGGCTGAACGATGAGATGGTCTCGGGGCGATCCAAGCTCGCAGTTCACAGAGGATACATCGTCACATCCCCTGCGGATAAAAGACGTGAAAATTCCCCACAGCAACTAGGGTTAACCCTAATCTGGGGACCTCAGCCGGGGGTGAAGGGGCTCGATCAGGGACGGTGCCGTCGCGTCGTTGCGCGCAGGGGAAGGGTGGCTCAGCCGCCGGAGCCGAATGCCCGTGCGGAAAGAACGATCTGCCGCTCAGCTCATTGCCAGCGTTCCGATACCGTCCTTGCCGAGGTCATGATCGACGCAATCCGACTCACGACTTCCGGATTCCGATCGGCGATGTTCTCCCGCTCCGCCGGATCCGCAGCGAGGTCGTACAACTCGATAGGCCCGTTCGGGGCCTTCGCCACGTTCAACCGAACGCCCTTCCAGTTTCCCATGCGGACAGCCTGTTTCTTGCCCTGCTCGTGAAATTCCCAATAGAGGTACGGATGGCTCTGCTGTTCGTCGGAGCGTCCCAGGAGCGTGGGCAGATACGAGAGCCCGTCCATCTTCCGGGGTGTCGCGACGCCGGCCAGCTCACAGCAAGTGGGCAGAAAATCCCAGAACGCGCAGACGTGGTCGGACCCCGACCCCGCAGGGATCCGGCCGGGCCAGCGGGCGATCAACGGCACGCGGATCCCGCCCTCATATAGGTCGCGTTTGTCCCCCCGAAGCCCCCCGCTGCTGCGGAAGAACGCCGGGTCGGCCCCGCCCTCCCTGTGGGGCCCGTTGTCGCTGGAGAAGAGCACGAGCGTCTTGCCGTCCAACCCGAGGGCCTTGAGCCGGTCGAGCAGGCGTCCGATGTCGCGGTCCATTCGCGTGATCATCGCGGCGTACCCCTTCTGGGGATTGGGCCAGTCCCGATCCGCGTACGCGCCATAGGACGGCACCTCCATACCGTCGGGCTTCGATTCGTTGTTTGCGTGGGGAATCGTGAAGGCCAGGTATAGGAAGAAGGGTTGCTTCCTGTGCCGGTCCAGGAACTTCAAAGCCTCGGCGGCGAACAAGTCGTGCGAATACTGCACACGCGTCGTGGCCACGCCGCCGGCGGCCCCGACCGGCTCGACCTTGTTGGCCAGCGGCACCTTCTCCTCGTTTCGCCAGAGGTAGTCCGGGTAGTAGTTGTGGGCATGCTGCTGGTTCAGATAGCCGAACCAGTAGTCGAATCCCTTGCGGTTCGGGACCCCCGTCGTGTCGGGCTCGCCCAGGCCCCATTTGCCGATGATTCCGGTCGCATAGCCCGCCTGCTTCATCAGCTCGGCGACGGTGACATCGGAGGGACGCAGGGGGATCCGGTCGTTGCCTCGGATGAAGGCATGGCCCGAGTGAAGACCGGTCATCAGGCAACATCGGGACGGGGCGCAGACCGTGCTGCCGGCGTAGTGGTTGGTGAAGATCATCCCCTCCCTGGCCATGCGGTCCAGGTTCGGCGTTTGGATCGCCTGCTGTCCATAGCAGCCCAGGTCCCCATAGCCCAGGTCGTCGGCCAGGATGAAGATGACATTCGTTCGCTCGGCGGCCGACCAGGCCTCGCCGCGTCTGTCGCTGTGACAACCAGCGACAAGGGAGGACGCAGCGAGACCTGTCAGCCGCAAGAAACCCCTGCGTGTGTGCATCATGCGTGTGGCTCCGATCCGACAACAACCGATAGGACGCCTCAACCGCGAAACGTCGATCGGTTATACGCCGCAACGGAACCCGCGTCAACCACCACGC
>JAAYVJ010000372.1 GCA_012517265.1 Planctomycetota bacterium
GGGCCGACAGCTACTGGACGACCCACGAGCAGACGCAAACGATGGAACGCTACCTCCACCAATTCTGACGCAAAATCACGAGCGAGAACTATGGCCCCCTCCAACGACAAGCCCGCGAAGTTCGACGACCTGGCCCAGCAGAAGCGCCTGCCGCTGATGGTGGAGTTCTGGTATTTCCTCAAGCACAACAAGAAATGGTGGCTCTTGCCCATCGTGGTGGTGCTGCTGACCCTGTGCCTGCTGGTCCTGCTGGGCGGCTCCGGCGCGGCGGTCTTCATCTACCCGCTGTTCTGAGTCAGCGACTTGTCGCTCGTGACTCGTCGCGTGTCCCTCGTCGCTCCTTCGCAGTGACGCGGTAAGGCGTCACTACGAACGGGCCACGGGTCACGAGTCACCGGTCACGAGTCACGGCCTCAACGGCCCAGGAGGGCTTCGGCCAGGCGGCGGATCTCGGGCGAGGACGGGTCGAGTTCGACGGCCCTGCGAACCTCCGCGGCCCCTTCCTGGCGACGGCCCGTCTGGATCAAGAGCAGACCCAGATTGCCGTGCAGGCGGGCGTGACTGGGAGCGACCGCCAGGCCGTCCCGACAGACCTTCTCGGCGTCTGCCAGCCGCTTGGCCTTGAAGCACAGCTCGGCCAGGTCGAGATAGGCGGACATGTTGTCGGGCTCCAGGCGGATCGCCTTGCGAAAGAGGGGCTCGGCCAGGTCCGTGCGGCCCAGTTTGTTGTGGCACCAGCCGAGGTAGTGGCAGGCACTCCCGGAGGTGGGCTTGATCGCCAGGAGTTGCTCGTACTCGGCGATGGCCCCGGTCAGGTCGCCTTTGGTCCGCAGCACGGAGGCGAGCGAGTCGTGCGGCATGTGCGAGTGCGGCAGGAGCTTCTGCACGATGCGGTACTGTTCGAGCGACGCGTCGTACTGCTTGAGGTCCTCCGCCAGCATCTGGCCGTAGTCCCATCGCAGCCGCCAGTCATCGGGGTATTGGCCGATCGTCTCGGCGTAGCGGGTCGCGAGGTTCTGCAACGCCTCGGGCGTCAGGGCCTTCTGCCACTGGTCGAGCCGGGCGGTCAGCCGCTCCATCTGCTCCTTGTGGCCGAGCTGGTTGGTGAACGGCGGCTTGTCCAGGAATCCGTGGATCACCATGCCCAGCGTCTCCTGGCCGCTCCAGTCGTTGTAGCCCAGCCGTTCGGCGCACCAGCGTTGCGACGGCACGGGGCCTCGGGCCTGGGCCTTGGGGAACCTGGCGGCCAGCCCCGGCTCGAGCTGTTCGAGCACCGTGCGGGCGGCGAGATGCCCGCCGGCGAAGGTCATGTGCACGTGCTCGTAGAACAAATCCTCGCCGGGCAGGCCGTGGGGGCTGTTGGCGTCGGCCGCGTCGGCGACGTCGGCCAGTCGCAGGCCTTGGCTCTTTCGCCGCTCGGCGACCTGGCGAATGATCTCATTGATCCGGCTGTCGGCGCGGAATCGCAGCGTGTCGAGGTCGAGAGCCTTGGCGTAGCAGGTCCGCGCGTTGTCGTAGTCCTCGACGCGCTCGTAGCAGCGTGCCAGTCGAAACTGAAGCTCCGCGTAGGAATCGTCGATCGCGACGGCCTTGAGGAACGAGGCGATCGCGTCGGCGTCCCTGCCCTGCGTCTGGGCGATCATGCCCTGTTTGCACGCGTCCTCCCACTGGCGGCCCTGCTCGGGCGTCAGGCCGGGCTTGTGCAGGGAGGCGAAAGGCGGGCAGTCCCGCAGATTCGCCCCGACCGTGCATAAAACGGTCTGCGCGCCGCTGTCGGCCGCGATCCGGCAGATGTCTTCGAGATTGCGCTGGAAGTGGCTGTACGTGGTGGCCATCGCCGGGTCGTCGGCGCGGACCTGGTTGCCCAGGAACATGGCCATGCCGCGCCAGACCTGGGGGCCGCCGTCGACCGGCTTGCGGGAGCCGATCGCGGAGACGAGCTGGCCGAGTTTGGTCGCGCGCAGGCGGATGCCCGCGCGGATCAGGGACAGGTTGGACAAGGCGGGCGTCAGGACGGTGCCGGGGCCGTAGGGTCCGACCACCTCGTTGTTGCCCATGTAGACCACGAAGAAGTCCGGGTCGTACCCCGCGCAGTCCCTGGCGATCTCGAGCACGACGTGCGAGTTGATCGCGGCCATCGCGACGGTGATCACTTCGAAACGGACGTCGGGGTATCGCTCGGCAAGCATGGCTTCGAGGATCCGCCCGAATCGAAAGGCGTTGTTCGGGGCCCCCTGTGCGGCGGATTCGCCCAGCACGAAGATGCGGCAGGTGTCCGCTGGCTTGCACGCGGCGAACAGAAACGGCTCAAACTCCCGGGCCAGGATCGGCGGGAAGAACCGCCATCCGAACTTGACATTCTCGCCCAGGCAGGGCCGGCCGTCGACCTGGCAAGGGATCGCGACGTGCGGATTGTAGCCGTAGCCGATCGTGCGAAGGCCGAGTTCGAGCACTCCCAGCAATAGCAGCGGCCCGAGGACGATCGCGCTGAGGCGGAAGAGCCAGACGCGTCGGGCAGAGGCCGGAGGATTCTCCGGGGCCAGGAGCCGGGGGCCGGGGGCATTCTTTCTGGGCTTGTGCGCCATGGGCTACACTCCGTGACGAGGCGCTCGGGAAGCCATCAATCGACGTCGGACTACTTGGCCGCCATGGCGTCGACTTCGATCTCGAACAGCAGTTCGTCCCGGCACACGTCGTTTTCCGCGATGACCGCCGGGAACGGCGGGATGCCGCTCTCGTCGCAGTACCGCCGGAACAGAGGGGCGTCCTTGGCCCGCTTGAAATAGACCAGCGAGCGGGTGACGTCGCCCCAGTCCATCTCGCGGGAGCGGAGAATGGCCCCGACGACATCCATCGTCTGGCGGATCTGGGCGGCCGAGTCGTTGAGGAACACGCTCTTGCCGTGCTCGTCGATGCTGGCGGTGCCGGAGATGTACATCCGTCGAAGGTCCGGCTGTTCAAGCTCCACCGCCCGGCTGAACGAGCTGCCGTACGACGGGGCCGGCGACTGCATCGGCGAGGGGACCTCGAACGCGGTCACGTCCTGGCTGTCGGTCTTGATGGCGAGCACTCCGGCCAGCAGCGCCGCGCCCGCGAGGTTGCGGCCGCCGATGCCGGTGCTGGCGGGCAGCAGACCCTCGAAAACCTTGTGCTCGGTGAAGAACTTGTTGCGAACGCCGTTGAAGTCCTTGTACCAGCCGAGGATATTGTCGTTGTAGAACCAGGTGCGAAGCACGTCGTTGAAGGTCATGCCGACGCTGTGGAGCAAGGTGTCCATCTGGGCGAAGACCGCGGCGGCCTGCTCGGGGCGGCCGACCCGGACGTCCAGCGGCAGCAGGCCCGCGAGCCGGCAGTACTGGACGGTCCCGTCGTCGAACAGCGAGCCCGCCCGGCGGCCGTTGATCGTCAGCGGCTGGACCTGCGTGCCGGAGACCGCCCACACGTGCACGCCGCAGAGGTTATCGGTCCGGGAGTTCTCGACCCAGGCCAAAGGCACGCTGCCGCCGTCGGCCATCTTCGTCAGCACGCCCAACGCATTGCGATCGGCCGAGGAGAAGCCCAGCGTTTCGACGGACACGATCTGCCCATCCACTTGGCGCACCGCCTGAGCGGCTCTGTGAAACTGGGAATCGGGAGTTTCTCCTTTCTCAGGGGTGATCGTGATGAAGTGCTCTTGAACCTGGTCCCGGCTGACCGTCGTGATATTCAAGCCCGACGCCACTCGTTTTTGAAAACTCGTCAATGCCGAAGCTCCTGCCTGCAACCAAGAATTGTCGGTAGACACAGACCCTATTTTATACCAGAAACGCCCCTGTGACACAAGGACTTTTCTGGCCCCCCAGGCCAGAGGCCACCGGACACCGGCCCGCACAGGCGCAATCCACCTGCCAACGAAAGACATGCGTCCATCGCGCGCCAGACGGCCCAAAGACCCCGCTTCGGCCGGCCTCACTCCACCAGTCGCCGGCGACTTCGCTTGGGGGCCGACCCCTTGCCAGGCCGCCTGCGGGCAGGTTTCTTGCGGACCTCAGGCGGCTTCTCCACCCCCTTCGGAGTGTGTTCCAACGCAGTCCGTCGCAGGTACTCGACCTCCGACTTGGACAACGGCCGGTACTGGCCGACGCCCAGGCCTTCGATCTTGATGTTGCCGATCCGCGTCCGCTTGAGCGAATCGACGGACAGACCCACGCTGGCCAGCATCCGGCGGATCTGACGATTGAGGCCCTGGCGAATCGTGATCTCGATGTGGGCCTCCTCGCGGCCGTTGTGGAGGACCTTGACGGTGGCCTGGCCGGTCTTGCCCTCGGCCAGCCAGACGCCCTTGCGCAGCCGCTCAACCGCGGCGTCGTCCAGGTGGCCGCTGACCCGGGCGACGTACGTCTTGGGCACCTTGTACCGCGGGTGCGTCAGGAGGTTCGTCAACTCCGAGTCGTTGGTGAGGATCAGCAGCCCGGTCGTGTCGGCGTCCAGCCGGCCGACGCAAAAGACCCGCTCCGACGTGGGCACCAGACTCACCGCGTTGGGCCGACCCTGCGGATCGTCGCTGGTGCTGATGACCCCCTTGGGCTTGTGCACCAGGAAGTACACCCGCTCGGGGCTCTTGAGCCGCCGGCCGCTGACGGTGATATGGTCATTCTCCGGGTCCGCGAACGCCGGCAGCTCGTCGACGACCTTGCCGTTGACGCGGACCACGCCCTGGAGGATCAGCTCCTCGCACTGCCGCCGGGAGGCCACCCCGGCCGATGCCAACACTTTTTGAAGACGCTCTCTCATGGAGGATCAATGGCAATAGATGATTCCGATGCACAAGACGACCCAGATCAGTACGCCGATCTGAAACGGCCGGTCCCGCAGGATCAGCTTGACCGGATCGGAGTACTGCCCTTTCTGGGTCAACGCGCTGAACCGGAAGATACAATACAACACGACGAACGATGTGTACACCAGTCTGTCGGTCCCAAATCGTTCGATGGTCTCAGAATCCATGGCGTACATGAGGAAGCAGATGACCGCCAGGACGCTGCTGACGTCGAGCATATGCGCCAACAATTCCGGCGTGTACTCCCCCAGGGTCCGGCGGAAAGCCTCGCTGTTGGCCTGGAGCTGGGCGATCTCGCCTCGCCGCTTGCTGAAGGCCAGAAACAGCGTCAGAGAGAACGTGCACACCACCAGCCACGGCGAGATGAACACCCCGATCGCCACAGCGCCGGCCACCGCCCGCAGACAGAAACCCACGGCGATGACGGCACAGTCCAGAATCATGACGTGCTTGAGCCCGAAGGAGTACAGGACCATCAACGCCGCGTAGGCCAGGATGATCCCCGCCAGCGCCGGCGAGAGCAGGAAACTGCCCACCAGGGCCGGCGCGATGCAGGCGGCCGCAACGATTCCGGCCGTCCCCACCCCAACCCGCCCGGCGGCGATCGGCCTGATGCGACGCTCCGGATGGATACTGTCGGTCTTTCGGTCCCGGATGTCATTGATGATGTAGATGGCCGAGGCGGCCAGCGAGAAACAGACGAACGCCCCCATCGCCCGTCCGACCGCCGCGAGAACCTGCTCGAACGGACCGGCAAGCTGGCGGCTGAAGACCAGAGCCGCGAAAACGAACACATTCTTGACCCAGTGAACGGGCCGGAGGATCGCGAGCAACGTCATGATTCACTGTCTGAGATACTGTTTGCAATTCTAGTCTCTGCGACGATTCGCAGACGAAAGCTGCTGAAGCGACGCATAGTAAATCGTAAATCGCAAGCCGTAAATCCAAAAATGGCGACTGCGACCCCCTCCGACCTCCACGCTCCTTCTTCGGCGAGATCCGCTGGCGGACGGCAGAGATAGCTTCCGGGCCGCGCAAGGCCTCCGGGAAAACCACCTTCTGAAGCCCCCTGACCGCAAGACTCCGAATCGGGCAAGCCTTCCGCCGCCCGCCCCCTACAGAACACAGAATCGACAAGATCGGAAGTTTGGCGAAGGTCTCAGCCTGGTGACGCCCCCTCCCTTAGTCCTTTCTTGCCTGCGAGTTGCGCCGGTCTTTTTTCTTGACTGGCAGCCCCGCAAACACGATAATATGGCTAAATTAGCAGTTTTGGGAGATGCCCGGGTTTACCAAGGAGTTTTTTTTATGCCTCCAGGCAAAAGACGCCAAAGCAACGCCATGCTCTACACCCTCATCACGTTCGTCGCCCTGTTCGTCATCGCGACGACGGCTGCGGTCATCTACTACGTCAAGGCCGAGGAAATCCGCACCAGCCGTGATGAGCTCCAGGAGCAGGTGGACTCTCTGGCAAACAAGGAAGAGGTCCGCAACCTCGGCAGCATCGTCGGAGCCAAGATGGCCGGGCACAGCAACCTGGGCACCATGGTGGCACATCTGGACTCCATGGTCGAATTGATCCTCGGAAGTCCGATCCCGGCGACCTCCGCCGAAGTGAAGGTCGCCAACGCGATCAAGGCGGTTCCTCCTCTGCTGGAACGGGCCAAGGCGTTCATCCCCCTGCCCGAGCCGCCGGCCCCGGACGCCAACGCTGTCGACCCGAACGCTCCGGCCGAACCGAACGAGGTTAAGCCGATTCGTGTGGCCCTGACCACCCTAACCAGCGACCTGCTGGAGAAGCTCGGTCAGACCACCAAACAGAAGGACACTGCCGAAGAACAGCTCGCGACCCTCCGCAACCGGTTCGACGATGCTGTGGCGACCATGCAGAAGACCGAGCAGAGCCTCAAGGCCAAGGTCGGCGAGTACTACCAGCAGGTCCAGGACGTCAAGACCGACTACAACAACCTGCGGGTCCTCGTGCAGCAGAATTCCGACGAAAGGGCCAAGACGCTGCTCGATCAGCTCGAGAAGGCCCGCGCCGAATCCAGCCAGTTGAATCAGGATCTTCTCCGGTCCAAGGCAGAACTCACCGTCGCCCAGGGCAAGCTCGACGCGGCCTTAAATGCCGTCAATCAGATCAAGCCGGCTCCGGATGCGAATTCCACCGCCTTCAAGGCCGACGGCGAAGTCATCCTGGTGGACGAGCCCGCCGGCATCATTTACATCAACCTGGGCACCGAAGACCGCCTCTATCGCGGTCTGACGTTCTCGGTGTACGACCGAGCCGGCGGCATTCCGCGGGATGGTACGCCCAAAGCCCAGGTGGAAGTCCTGGCCATGGACCGCAGGACCTCGACCTGCCGGATCCTGTCGTCCCAGCGAAAGAACCCGATCGCCCGAGGCGACCTGGTGGCAAACCTGATCTGGGACGCCGACAAGCAGGGCCAGTTCGTCATTGCCGGGGAGTTCGACCTGGATCGCAGCGGCCAGGCGGACTATGACGCGATCAGCAAGATCGAAGGCCTCGTCCGCAAATGGGGCGGCAAGGTCGCCGAGGACGTGTCCGCAGACACCGACTATGTCATCCTCGGGACCGAGCCCTCCGTCCCCACGGAGCCCACGCTCGACGAGCAGAGCAAGGATCCCATGGCGATGGAGCGGTACAAGGCCGCCCGCCAGGCCAATGCGCGATATCAGCAGGTTCGCCAGAGTGCGGAGTCCCTGCGTGTTCCGATCTACAACTACGATCGGTTCCTGGCCTTCACCGGCTACGCCACCGAGGTCGCCAAGCCGGGCGCCTTCTAAGACAACAAGAAACCTCGCGACTCGACGCGAGCAATGCCACACAAGGCTGCCGCGGTTGCCACAACAAGATCAGGCAACGCCGGCAGCCTTGACTTTTTGGAACGCGAAATCCCCCCGCGGCGTCATCGGCCCCTTCCTTTCGGCACCCCAGGCACGTTTGCCAGGGGACGACGAGGCGGTGAAGTGACTGCTCATTGAGGAGGCTCGACCCCGATCGAGGCGACGTGCAATTCGCCGAGGAACACCCGGACATCGGGCGAGACAAGAAAACCCTTCTTGACGGCCACGAATGTCACGGTGTGTGCCGCTCGGATCGCCGCACCCAGCGGCTGACCGGTATCGCAGTCGAGACCCGAAGGAATATCCACCGCCAGGATCGGGAGCCCCAAATCGTTGATGGCGTCGATGACCGCGCAGTACTCCGGCCTAAGCAGGCCCTGAAGGCCGGTCCCGAACAGAGCGTCGACGATCAGGGTGGCGCCGCCGCCGCAAGTCCGGATGCGATCGGCGACCGCTTCGTCGCGAGGGTCCAGCCGCTCGATCGAATGGCCCAATCGCTCCAGGATCTGGAGGTTGATCTTCGCGTCGCCCTGGACTCTGGCCGGATCGGCGCAGAGGACCACCTTCGTCGGAACCCCTGCGTTGAGCAGATGGCGGGTGATGACGTAGCCGTCGCCGCCGTTGTTGCCGGCGCCGCAGAAGACGCAGACC
>JAAYVJ010000373.1 GCA_012517265.1 Planctomycetota bacterium
ATCGATTCGATCGCCGGGCCCAGCGAGGTGCTGATCGTCGCCAACGACCAGGCGAACCCGGCGTGGGTCGCGGCGGACATGCTCAGCCAGGCCGAGCACGGCACCGACAGCAGCGCGGTCGTGCTCACCGACTGCGAGCCGGTGGCGAAGGCCATTCTCGGCGAGCTGTCCAGGCAGCTCGCAACGCTGCCCCGCGCCGCCGAGGCGATGCAGTCGCTCAAGCGGTTCAGCCGGGTGATTGTGGTGGGGGACTTGGGCGAGGCGGTGCGCCTGGCTGACGAGTTCGCCTCGGAACACCTGGAAATTCAGTGCGGGGCCAGGAGCCGCGAGGTGGCGGGGCGGATCACCAACGCCGGGGCCATCTTCATCGGCCCGCACACGCCGGTGGCGGTCGGGGACTACTGGGCCGGGCCCAGCCACACGCTGCCGACCGGGAGCCGGGCCAGGTTCTCCAGCGCCCTGACCAGCAACGACTTCGTCAAGTCGATCAGTCTGATCGAGTACAGCGCCGAGCAGCTCGCCGCCGCGGCCGACGACATCGTCCGTCTGGCGGACACCGAGGGTCTGACTGCCCACGCGAGAAGCGTCGCGATCCGCCGGCAGCGGCAAGAGTAGATCCCAGGGCGAATCCCTTGCCGAGGATTGACTCGGGGGCTGGCCCCCAGGGATGGGGAAGGGACTAACGCCAGAGGAAACGCTATCCAAACAGCTCGTCCTCGATGACCTTGAGATTCCGGTTCGCGTAGAACATGTCGGGCTCGTGCTTTGTGGCCCGCACTCGGATCTGATAGTTGGGTTCTTCTCTGTTCTCGGCATCAAAGAGAATCAGTCCGAGCCCGAACACGCGGCAAAGAGCGTCCAGGCGAGCCAGTTCGGCTTCGGGGATAGAGGTGGGTATGACCAGATAGACTCTGTGCGAGAACAGCCTGTAGGAGCAGGCTTGGCCGAAAGCTGTGATCAGAGCACTCGGGTCGGTCTTGACTTCCGCTGAGACAATCTCGTGCGAGAACTTGAGGATGTCGCTGGGTCTCGGTGAGAGAACACCGACGACATCGGGCGTGCCCCATCGATCCTTGAAGCAATTGCCTCCGAGCGGGATGGCCTTGGTGCATTCCTCCAACTCATCCGTCAGATACTGAGCGAAGGACTCGTAGAACGCTGTTTCCCCATCTCGCTTTTTTGTTGTCTCCACGACCTTGATGTCGTTCTCAGCCTCTGTCTCTCGATAGTCAACGTGGCGGAATAGACCCCGCGCCGGTTTATAGACTTGGGTTGGCCGCGTGACATCAAGATTCCAGATTGTTCCGTGGATAGTGTTTTCTTTGGCGTCCGACAATTCCTGCTTCACCCGTCGTACAAGCTCGGAGTAACGAAGCCCGTCTCGCGCGGTCGCGAGGATTTCCACGGCCTTGTTGCCGATTATCTCCCTCTGAGTCATATTCCGCTCCCGTTGCTGTTACGTGCCCTCCCCAAGCTTCTGCACGATGAGTCTCCCTGCTTCAGCGAGCGCCTCGTCGATCTTGGCGGGGTTCTTGCCGCCGGCCTGGGCCAGTTGGGGCTTTCCGCCGCCGCCGCCGTCGACGATGGGGGCGATCTGCTTGACGATGTCGCCCGCCTTGATTTTCTTGATCAGGTCGTCGGTGACGCCCGCCAGCAGCATGACCTTGCCCTCTTCCTCGTAGGCCAGGACGATCACGGCGGACTTCGCCTTCTTCTTGAGCATGTCGATCGCCTCGCGAGCCCTGTCCACGGACGTGGTCGAGAGCCGACCGACGACGACCGCAGCCTCGCCGATCTTCTTGCCGGCGTCCAGGAGCGCCTTGGCCTCGGCCATCGTGTCGGGGCCGCCGGCCTTCGACGCGGTCTTGAGCTGCTTGACGAGCTTCTTGTTGTCCTCGACGATCTGCGCGATCCGTTCCGTCAATTTGTCCGCCGGGATCTGGAGCAGGCTCGTGAGCTGCTCGACGATGTCCCCGGCCTTTTCGAGATGTGCGGTCAGCGCCTGACCGGTCAGGGCCGTGATCCGGCGGACGCCCGCCGAGACACTTTCCTCTTTCAAGATCTTGATGCCGCCGATGACGCCGAGCCGGTCCACGTGCGTGCCGCCGCAGAACTCCCGGCTGAACGCCTCGTCGATGTGGTCCTTGTCCGGCGCGCCGACGCAGACGACGCGGACCTCGGAGCCGTACTTCTCTCCGAACAGCGCCATCGCGCCGAGCTTCTCGGCTTCTTCACGGGGCAGGACGACCCACGTGACGGGCAGGTCCTCCGCGATTTTCTCGCGGACCAACTGCTGGACCTTGGCCAGCTCCTCGGCCGTCGGGGCCTTGCGGTACGTGAAGTCGAACCGCAGGTAGTCCGGCCCGACGTAGCTGCCCTGCTGGGCGACCGACTTGCCGAGCACCTGCTGGAGCGCCCACTGGAGCAGATGCGTCGCGGTGTGGTTCTTTTTGGTGGCGTTGCGGTCGGGACTGACCACCGCGGTCACACTCTGCCCGACCTTGAGCGAGCCCTCGGCCAGCTTGCCGCGATGGACCACGGCGTGACCGACTTTCATGGTTTCCTCGACGACGAAGCGGCCGCCATCGGCGTCGATCACGCCGGTGTCGCCGACCTGGCCGCCGGACTCCGCATAGAAGCACGTGCGGTCCAGCAACAGGCCGATTTCGATTCCGGTCGGGATCGTCCCTTCCTTCTTGAACCCGCTTGAATCGATCCAGCCGAGGATCTTGGCGTCGCAGCGGTCGGTTCGATACTTGTTGAGGTCTTCGGTGGCCGGCAGGTCGCTGTCGGCCAGGCCCGCCAGGAGGGAATCGGTCTTCTGCGCGGCGCGGGCCCGCTCCTTCTGCTCTTTCATCAGCTCGTTGAAGCGGTCGACGTCGACGTTCAGGCCCTTCTCGCGGGCCAGCAGCCCGGTCAGGTCCGGCGGGAAGCCGAACGTGTCGTAGAGTTGGAAGGCGTCGTCGCCGCTGAGGGTCTTGTCTTTCGTCCCGATCGCCCGGGCGGCTGCGGCGTTGAAGATCTCCAGTCCGCGGTCGAGGGTCCGGCCGAAGCCGGTCTCCTCCGCCTGGATCACCGTCGCGACGTATTCGGCCCGCTCGCGGATCTCGGGGAACGCCTCGCCCAGGCACTCGACGACGACCGGCACGAGCTTATAGAGGAACGGCTCGCGCAGGTCGAGCTCGCGGCCGTAGCGCGCGGCCCGGCGGAGTATCCGGCGGATCACGTAGCCTCGGCCCTCGTTGGAGGGCGTCGCGCCGTCGGTGATGGCGAAAACCAGCGTGCGGCTGTGGTCCGCGATCACGCGAAACGCGTTATCGGTCTTATTGCCGAGCTGGGAGGTGTACTTGTGGCCGCTCATTTTCGCGGTCGCCTCGATGATGGGCATGAACAGGTCCGTATCGTAGTTGCTCCCCTTGTTCTGGAGCACGCGGACGACGCGTTCAAGGCCTGCGCCGGTGTCGATGTACTTGGCCGACAGGGGGACGAGGACGCCCGAGGTCTGGCGGTTGTACTGGATGAACACGAGGTTCCACAGTTCGATGAAACGGGCGCAGTCGCCGTTGACGCGGCAGACGTGGCCGGGCACGCCTTTCTTGTCGCAGCGGTCGGGGCCCAGGTCGATGTGGATCTCGCTGCACGGGCCGCAGGGTCCGGTCTCGCCCATTTCCCAGAAGTTCTCCTTCTTGCCGAAGGCCATGACGCGCTCGGGCGGGATGGGCGTCAGTTTCGTCCAGAGCTTGGCCGCTTCGTCGTCGCGCGGGATGCCGTCCTTTTCGTCGCCGGCGAAGATCGTCGCGTAGAGCTGGTCGGGATTGATGCCCCAGACCTGGGTCATCAGTTCCCAGGCCCAGGAGATCGCCTCAGCCTTGAAGTAGTCGTTGAACGACCAGTTGCCGAGCATCTCGAAGAAGGTGTGGTGGTAGGTGTCCATGCCGACTTCTTCGAGGTCGTTGTGTTTGCCGCTGACGCGGAGGCACTTCTGGCTGTTGACCGCGCGGGGGCAGTCGGGGGCCCGCAGTCCGAGAAAGATGTCCTTGAACTGGTTCATGCCGGCGTTGGCGAACAGGAGCGTCTCGTCGCCGTGCGGCACGATGGGGGAGCTGGGCACGAAGGTATGGTTCTTGCCCAGGAAGAAGTCGATGAAACTCTTGCGGATTTCGCGAGCGGTTAACACAGCGTTCTTACCTCTTGTCAGATCTCTTGAGGACCTCTACATAACCCACGCAGCCTCCCTATCCCGTGGGCAACACAACATCCCAAACCGGGGACTCCGTCCCCGGACCCCTGGCATTTATCGCTTTTCGCCAGCAGCATGCCTCAAAGCAAAGGCGACACCGCCGCGATGACAGCGTCGCCCACGCCACTGGACTGCTGCGGCGCTCGGGTTGCCTGCCGGCATTGCCCTATCCTCCACAGCAGCAGACCCAAGGTATCCAGAACATCCCACAGTGGCAAGGACAAATCGGCCTCAACGCCTTTCTCATGCTGCCGGCCCAAAGCGGCAAATGCCGGGGGTTTGGGGGCAGAGCCCCCATCGGCATACTGCCGGACAGCCGGCATTCACTCACGTTGCCACTACTGGCTGGACCCAGGCGGCTTCATATTCATCGACCACGTGGGACGTTTCGTTCCTTCGCGACGAAATCACCTTGGCCCGCACGTACAGCTCGTCGCCCTGGAGCGTGTAGCTGCCGGTCGTGCCCTGGTTTTCCGCCAACACCGCCCCGATCTCGGGGCTATAACTATGTGTTGTTCGGACGGTTTTGCCCTCGGCATTAACGACCTGCCGGCCGGTGAGGTCGCAGCCCCGGCGGGTTCCGAGGAACCGGATCTTGTACGTCACCCCGGGCTCCGGATCGACCTGGACGGTCAG
>JAAYVJ010000374.1 GCA_012517265.1 Planctomycetota bacterium
CACGACCGCGCTGCTGTCGGTGCCGTGCTCGGCCTGGCTGAGCATGTCCGCCGCGACCCACGCCGGGTTCGCCTGGTCGTTGGCGACGATCAGCACCTCGCTGGGCCCGGCGATCGAATCGATCGCGACGTAGTCCCCGGCGACGTGCCGCTTGGCCGCCTGCACCCACTTGTTGCCCGGCCCGACGATCTTGTCCACCTTGCGAATCGTCTGCGTGCCGTAGGCCAACGCCCCCACCGCCTGCACGCCGCCCAGTCGATAGACCTCGTCGATCCCCAGCTCATGGCAGACCCCGAGAATCACCGGGTGGATGCTCCCCTGGAACCGCGGCGGCGAGACCACCGCGATCTCCTTGACGCCCGCGACCTGGGCCGGCACGACCGTCATGATCACGGTGGACGGCAACGGCGCCGCGGCGCCCGGCACGCAAACGCCGGCCCGCCGGATCGGCGTGTACCGGATGCCCGCACCCTGCGAAAACTCCGAGCGGCCGCCGATGAAGATCCGCTGCTGATAGGCTTTCACGTTCGCGATGGCTTTGCGGAGCGAGGCCAGAAGCCCGCGGTCGATCGCCGCATGCGCCTTGGCCAGTTCCTGGGCCGAGACGCGGAATTCCCCGGGCTTTAGCTCCACGCGGTCGAACTGCTTCGTATATTTCGCGACCGCGGCGTCCCCCTGCTCGGCCACCTCGCCCAGCACGCGGGCGACCGTGCGGCTCTCCTCGCTGTCGGCGCCGGCCAGTCTCGCGAACTGGAGCATGTCGGACCGCAACCTGGCGAACCTCGCCTCGAACCCCGCGTCGCGCGACGAAAGCAGTATCTCTTGCAGTGATTCGCTCATAGTCCCTCACCTGCCGAAATTGCCGTAGTTGTAGACGGGCGCCGCCCGCTGGAGCAGCAGGTACTGCCTGCCCTTGAACTGCGTGACGAGCCCGGCCACGTTGAACCGGACGGTCTCCATCGAACTGCGCTGCAACTGCTGGGCCTGCTCCAGGACAGCGCACGGCAGCAGCTCGTACTGCACGCTGCTGACGCTCCAGCCGAGAGCGTAGGGCGTGAAGCAATAGCGAGGCTGCGTGCAGGCGTAGACGCGTTGATCCGACGCTTCCACGCTTCCGCGCTTCCACGCTTCCACCTCCTCAACCTCGATCAGACCGACGCGATTGGCGAGCATGCGGCCCAGGGACACATCCGCCGGCGTCCCCTCCCGACTGTCGACGGGCTTTCGCAGCGGGCCGCGGACCGGCCGGCCGGTCCTGAGCTTCTCCAGGATCTCCGGCGGGACCGCCAACGCCGGATCGACCGGAAGACCGTCGCCTGCGGTCTGCCGCCTGGCGGCCGCGGGCTCGGGCTTGTCGCTCTTGAACTTGCTCAGCGGCAAGAAGTACGTCGCCAGAAGGAAGTTCGCCCCCTGGTACCGCGTCACCCGGGCCGTGAGCCGGTACGTCGGCACGAAACGGTCGTTCACGTCGGCGATCAACTGCTCCAGGATCGCGGAGGGCAACAGCAGGAACCGCGTCCCTTCCGCCAGGCGAAACGTCTCGCTCTTGACCTCGCCGGTCAGCTCGAACCACCACGTGTCGTTGGCGTCCATGTGAAGAAGCTTGCCGTCGACGGCGTTGAGCATGGTCGCCTCGGGCAACGGCTTGCCCGCAACCGATTGCGCGCCAAGAGCCGCGCCGGCCAGAGCCAGCGTCGCCACTACCGCCAGAGTCCTCGACTTGCCTCTCATACTCCAAGTCCCTCCCTGATCAATCCCGCCACATCCTGCGGCGTCTCGGCGAAGGCCACCGCCTTCACGCAGGCCGGATCGTCGCGGGCCATCAGGTCCACCAGCGGCCGCCAGAAGTCGCCCGCCAGCACGATCGGCTTGCCGGTCTCGAAGAACCCCTTGTTCTTCAGCTCCCAGACCATCGCCAACTCGAGCAGCGTCCCGGTCCCGCCGGGCAGGACGACGAACGCCCCGCCCAGCTTCACCAGCGTGCTCAGTCGCTCGTCGAGCGAGTTCGTCTTCATCTCGCGCGTCACGTACTCGTTGGCGACGCCCTTCTTGAACAGCGAACATGTCACGCCGACGACCGCGCCGCCCGCCTGGGCGGCGCCTTTGGCCGAGGCCTCCATGGTGCCGCGGTAGCCGCCATTGGCCAGGGTGAAACCCGCCTCGGCCAGCGCCCGGCCCACCTGCACGGCGAACTCGTACGCCGGCTGGCCCGGCCTGGCCCGGCTGGTCCCGAACACGCTGACGACGGTCTCAGCCATGGGCCTTCCCGCGCGTGTGGCTCAGCAGCCCGCCGGCCAGGAGGATGTCCCGATCCCGCGACGAAAGCTCCAGCCTGCCGACGAACTCGAACGAGCCGTCGCTCTTGCGGATCGTCACCTGCTCGCTGCCTCGGATCGCGCCGTGCAGATCGTCGATCCTCAGTTCGTCGCCCACCTGGAGCCGATCGTAGTCGGCCGCATTGGCGAACCGAATCGGAACGATGCAGAAGTTGATCAGGTTCGCGCGGTGGATCCGCTCGATGCTCCTGGCGATCACGGCCCGCACGCCCAGATACATCGGGCACAGGGCCGCGTGCTCGCGAGAGGAGCCCTGGCCGTAGCTTTCACCGGCGACGACGATGCCGCCGACGCCCTTGGCCTTCAGGCCCAGCGCCCGCTCGGCGAACGTCGGCTTGCCCGCCTCGTTGAAGCAGTGGAACACCACCTTGGCGTACTCCGGCACATTGGAGCGGAGCTTGAGGAACGTGCCGGCGGGCATGATGTGGTCCGTCGTGATCTTGTCGCCGCACTTGAGCAGGACCTGGCCGACGAGGTCGGCCGGCAGCGGCGTCGGGGCCTCCGGCACGACGATCGTGCTGCCCCGTATGACCTGGGCGGTCGCGGCCGCGGCTTCGTCCAGCGGCTTCTCGATCATGCTGTCGTCGATGTCGAACTCCTTGGGCATCTTGATCTTGGGATACTCGACGCCCAGCAGTTGCGGCAGGTCGCGGGGATCGGTGATCTTGCCCGTCAGCACGGAGGCGACCGCGGTCTCAGGGCTCACGAGGTACACCTGGTCGCCCTTGGTGCCGCTGCGCCCGGCGAAGTTGCGATTGAACGTCCGCAGACTCACCGTTCCGTCGGCGGGCGAGAAGCCCTGCCCGATGCACGGCCCGCAGGCCGATTCGAGGATTCGGGCCCCCGCCGCGATCATGTCCGCCAGGGCCCCGTTGCCGGCCAGCATGTTGAGGACCTCGCGACTGCCCGGCGCGACGGCGAACTCGACCATCGGGTCG
>JAAYVJ010000375.1 GCA_012517265.1 Planctomycetota bacterium
CGCGGCGTCCCCTCCGGCAACATCATCCCGGTGTCGCTGGGTACGCAGCTCCGTGATTCCATCGGGCGGGGCGACTATGAGAAGCGGCTGGCCGGCCCGATCCGTCGAACGTTCGCGACCCGCGACGATCTCGGGCACATCGAGTGCCTTGTCACGACGTACGGGGTGCCGTTCAAGGTGGGTCGGCGCGATCCGCTCAGCGGGTTCGACGCCCAGCTCAAGCAATTGCGGCAATCGCTTCAGGAGCAGAACGACGCCGTCGCCCAACTGGAGAAGGATGGGCAGGCCAACACGCCCGCCTGGCAGGAACGGCGGGCTCGCGCGATGCAGATCCAGATGGACATCGACCGGATCGAGGGCAAGGAGACGGACGCCTCGGTGGACAGCGAGCTGGCGATGGTTTTGTCCGGCCCGTACGAGCTCCACCGATGGCAGCCGAACCTGTGGCCGACGCCGGGCCCCCACCCGTTCAAGACCCTTATGGTCTGCCGGCTGGACGGACCCAGCTACAATATCGCCAAGGGGCTGATCGACAAGGCTCTGGCGGCCGAGGCCAAGGGACTAAAGGGATCGGCCTGCTTCGATTCCCGCGGGCTCAAGGGAGACGGCATCTACAGTTACTACGATCAGTCGCTGCGCGACCTGGCGAGGTTGACCCAACTCTGGACCGGCATGACCGTTCGCGAGGAACAGACGGAAGCGTTGTTCGAGCCGGGCAGTTGCCCCCAGACGGCCTTGTATTGCGGCTGGTACAGCCTGCAGAAGTACGTCGACGCCTTCGACTTCGTCGATGGGGCCGTCGGATACCACATTGCCAGTTTCGAGGCGGCCGCCCTGCGCGACCCCAAGAGTCTGCAATGGTGCCCCGCGATGCTTCAGGACGGCATCACCGCCACGCTCGGCCCGGTCAACGAGCCCTATCTGTTCGCCTTTCCCGAGCCGAGTGCGTTCTTCGGTGCGCTGTACGACGGCCGTTGTCTCGTCGAGGCCTACTTCCTGACGGAGCGGTTCACCTCCTGGCAGATGGTCCTGATCGGCGATCCGTTGTACAAGCCGTTCAAGGCCAAGCCGGCGGTGCCCCAGCCGCAGGCCAAGACGGACTCTCCGTGACTCCGTTGGGGACGCCGTCCGGCCTGCGACCGGGCGTTTGACAGGTTGCCTTGCTTGATTCTCGTGCTACAATAGGAACTGTGACCTTCTCAAACACAGTGGAGGATTAGACGATGAAGCTCCGATCATTTGCTGACGAACGTTCGCGGTCCTGGATCGTCAAGATGTCCCTGACGCTGCTGTGCTTGGCGTCGCTCGCTGTTGCAGGAATGCCGAAACAGTCGCCTTCGGGACCTGCGCGCCAGCCGCAGGCGGCTCCGGCACGTCGAGCGCCCGCCCGCCTTCAGGCCATTCAATTGCCCGAGCCGGCCAACAGCAGTGCCGTGACCTTCGAGCAAGCGGTGGACGAGATGCAGAAAGTGCAGGCGCCGGCCAATCAGCGCCTGGATTCGGCCAAGATCGGTCAACTCGCCTGGGCCATTCGCAGCTCGATGCCCACCCCGGTCGCCGCCGGGACGGCCCCCGCGCCGGCGGGCGATGATTCCCCCATGCGGGCCTTCTTCGTTCTGCCGGAAGGGCTCTTTTCCTATGAGCCGTCGAGTCACACCCTCCAGCCGATCGCCGAGGGGGATGCCCGCCTTACATTGGGGGCCTCGCTCGTCAAACAACCCCTCACGCCGGTCGGAGGCTGCCAGATCGTTTTGGCGGGTTCTCCTCGCGACTACACCGCCCGCTACGGGACGAAGTCCCGGACGGTGATGGCGATGCAGGCGGGCAAGATCGCGCAGAACATTCAACTCCAGGCCGTGGCCCAGGGTCTGGCGTTCGTCGCAGTCGACGCCGTGGAGGGAGCCGACGTCCGTCGGGCGGTGCGGGTGCCCAGGAACTACGAGCCTCTGTATGTCGCGATCGTGGGATATCCGGCGGGCCAGACGCCGGCAACGGCCGTGCAGCCGGCCTCGGCGCAGTCGAACTACAGAGTCTTGCTGGTCGTTGCGCCGAGGGGATTCCAGGACCAGGAGCTTTTCGACACCCGGCGAGCCCTGGAGCTTGCCGGCGTGCAGGCGACCGTGGCCAGCACACGCACGGGCCAGTTGGTCGGAATGGCCGGCGGGCTTGCGCAGGCCGACCTGCTCCTGAGCCAGGTGGACGTGGACAACTTCGATGGCGTGGTCTTCATCGGCGGGACGGGCGCGGTCGAGTACGTTCGCAGCGCGGCCGTCCAGAACCTGGCGCGTCAGGTTTCCGTGCGACGCAAAGTCCTGGCCGCCATCGGAACGGCCCCGAGCATTCTGGCTGGCGCCGGTCTGTTGCGCGGCACCCGGGTCACGGCATATCTGACGGAACAGGAACGCATCGTCCAGGCCGGCGGGTTTTATACGGGCAATGCCGCCGAGAAGGACGGACTGATTATCACGGCCACCGGTCCCCTGGCGACGTCGCTGTTCACCAAGGCCATCCTCGACGGGCTCGCCGAGGTGCGATAGCGGCGACCGATTACGTGAGCCAGCGGTGATCGGGGTTCTTCACGTAGAACCTCTGGACGTGCCCGC
>JAAYVJ010000376.1 GCA_012517265.1 Planctomycetota bacterium
GTCGCCAAGACGATCGATCAGGCGATCGGTTACGCCCGCATGGCGATCAGCCGGCCGATTCTGCTGGGCGTCTCCCAGGTTGCGGCCAAGAACGGGCCGCCCATCGGGGGCTTCGCGGTTCTCGACGCCGGCGATCGCAAGAGCGAGTTCGTCTCCGTCGTGAGCAAGCTGGAGGAGATGATCGGCGAGAAGATCGTCGACGTCGACGCCGGAGCCCTCAAGCTCCGTCAGTTCGAGGGCAACGACGGGGTTCCGCTGTATTGGGGCTGGATCGGGAACCAATTCATCATCGCGGTCAACGACGCCGAGAAGGTGGTCGCGAAATCCGTCTCAAAGCCAAAGTCGTCGGCGCCGGCCTGTCTGGCCAAGCTGCCTGCCGCCGGCGACGCGCTGATCTTCCACGGCGACTACCAGAAGATCAGCAAGCTGATCGAGACATTTGTGCGGGAAGAAGAGGGCGATGAGGAAGCGGGTATGTTCGCGAAAGCGATGAAGGGGCTCGGTTTGAGCGACCTGAAGACGATGACCGCGCGGGTAGGCTTTGCCGGGACGGAGATCGTCGCCCAGGGTTTGCTCGAAATGCCCAAGCCGACGTGCGGCGTGTTCGCGGCCTGCAAACCCGTGGATTTGGCCTGGCTTCGCGTGGTCGATTCGCGGGCCGTCACGGCCAGCGTGGGCAACTGGGACCCCGCCGGGCTTTACGACACGATCATGACCACCCTCAAAAGCGTGCTGCCCGAGGAGGATTACTCCGAGATTCAGGAGGGGATCGCCGGCCTGGAATCGCAGATCAATCTTCGGATTCGCGGCGATCTGCTGGCGTCCCTGGCCGGGCCGACCGTGTCGTACGCGGTGCCCGCCGGCGTGGTGCCGGAGGCGCCGATGGGCGGCTTCGTCGTCCTGGCAAAGCTCCGGGACGGCGCGGCGTTCGAGAAGGCCATGACCGCGGTGGGAGAGTTGGTCGGCCAGAACGCCCATGGCATGCTGCAGATCGGTTCGCAGACTCGCGACGACGGCCGGACGGTGCACGTCTGGACGATCGCGCCCTTGGCGATGGCGGGCATGGCGCCGACCTGGTCGATCGTGAGCGACCACGTCGTCCTGGGCTCCAATGAGACCCTGTGCGACCAGGGCGCCGCGCAGCTCGTTTCGAAGGCGGCCGACGCCAAGTCGCTGCTGGACGCCGAGGGCTACAAGAAGGTGGCCGCCCAGTTGCCCAAGGAGCTCCTGGGCTTCACCTACACGGACTCGCAGGTTCAATTCAACCAGATCATGATGCAGGCCCGGCAGTTCTGGCCGATGGCGGTGATGATGGCCTCGCAGGGCGGCTTCAAGCTGCCGGCGATGCTGCCGTCCCTGACGCAGATCGCCAAGGACATGGGGCCGTCGTGCAGCTACAGCTACTACGGCTCCGACGGGCTCTACACCTACCATCGCGGGCCGGGGATCGAGGTCACTCTGGCGACGGTGGCCGGCGGCGCGATCGGCGCGGGCGTTGCGATGCCTGCCCTGGCGAGGGCCCGCGAGCAGGCCCGGTTCGTGGCTTCCATGAACAACCTCAAGCAGATCGGGCTGGGGCTGCACATGTACGCGGAGGACAACGACGGGGAGTTCCCCTCCGAACTGGACCAGATCAAACGCTACGTCCAGAACGAGAAGGTTTTCGAATCTCCTCGCAAGCCCGACTATTTCGATGGGCCCAGCTATCTCTACGTGTCCGATCAGAGCCAGAAGGCCGATCATGCGAACGTGTTGGCGTACGAGAATCCGGAGTACGCATGGGACCAGGTCGCGGTCGTGTTCGTGGACGGCCACGTCGAGCGGCTGGACTCGGACGAGTTCCAGAGCCGGCTGGAGGCCACCTACGAGAGGCTCGGCCGTCCGATGCCGGGCCAGGAATCGGAGGAAGAGCAGGGCCAGGAAGAGGAGGACTCCGAGGACGAGGAAGACTCCGGCGATCAGGAGCAGACCGAGGGGGAAGAAGAAGGGCAACCGGTGGTTTTCGCGTGGCCGCAGATGTGACGTCGCGGCCTGCGGAAAACGGCGAGACCCTCGGTATTCCGTTGAACCCCGGCGGCCCGACGCCTATAATCCTGCTTCCCAAATGATCTGTGCTTGAAGGATTCGCTATGGTTAAGAATGAGAAAGTCGTGCTGGCGTACAGCGGCGGGCTGGATACGAGTGTGATTCTCCCGTGGCTGAAGGAAACCTATGGATACGACGTGATCGCGTTTGCCGCCGAACTGGGGCAGGGCGACGAGCTGTCGGGGATCAAGAAGAAGGCACTGGAAAGCGGGGCGGTCAAGTGCATCGTCAAGGACCTCCGGCGGGAATTCGTCGAGGAGTACCTCTGGCCGATGCTCAAGGCCGGCGCCGTCTATGAGAACGGCTACCTGCTCGGGACCAGCATCGCGCGTCCGTTGATCGCCAAGCACCAGGTGGACGTGGCCCACGCTGAGAAGGCGATGGGCGTCGCCCACGGCGCCACCGGCAAGGGCAACGACCAGGTGCGGTTCGAGGTCACCTACATGGCTCTCGACCCGACGCTCAAGATCATCGCGCCCTGGAAGGACCCGAACTGGAAGCTGACCAGCCGGGAGGCGGCGGTGGACTACGCCCGCCAGCACAAGATCCCGATCGAGCAGAGCAAGAAGAAGATCTATTCCCGCGATCGCAATCTCTGGCACATCAGCCATGAGGGCGCGGATCTCGAAGACCCCGCCAATGAGCCGAAGGACGATCTGTACGTGATCTCCAACCCGGTGTCGCAGACGCCGGACCGGCCGGACTACGTCACGATCGGTTTCCACGAGGGAACGCCTGTCAAACTCGACGGCCGGCTCACCAACCCGGTCAAGCTCGTCGAGACGCTCAACCTCGTCGGCGGCAAGCACGCGGTCGGGCAGGTGGACATCGTCGAGAACCGCCTGGTCGGCATGAAATCCCGCGGTGTGTACGAGACGCCCGGCGGCACGATCCTGATGACCGCCCATAGCGCCCTGGAGACGTTGACTCTCGAACGCGAGACCGCGCACTACAAGCAGCAGGTCGCGCTCAAGTACGCCGAACTGGTCTACTACGGTCTGTGGTTCAGCCCGCTGCGCGAGGCGCTGGACGCCTTCGTCAACATGACGCAGCGCAACGTCACCGGCGAAGTGCGTCTGAAGCTCTTCAAGGGCCGCTGCACCGTCGCCGGCATGAAGAGCCCCAACAGCCTCTACCAGATGGATCTGGCCAGCTTCAAGATGGGCGAAGAGTACGACCAGATCGACGCCAAGGGCTTCATCCGGCTGTTCGCGCTGCCGGTGAAGGTGGCCGGCGTGGTCAACCGGAA
>JAAYVJ010000377.1 GCA_012517265.1 Planctomycetota bacterium
AGCCCACGCGCAATTGTCGCGCGAATCGTGGGACGCGTGGGCTGAGAGCCCACCCTACGGGATTCACGCCATCGTGATCGGCGTGCGCCTCATCACCCGAAATTGTAGTGTTTGCGCACGGTTTTCTCGACGGTCCAGACGCAGTCGAGATCCTGCGGGAAGACGACCAGGTCGCCCGGGCCGAAGCTCACGGAGTCCTTGCCGTCCGAGACGCTGACCTCGCCCTCCAGGATCAGGCAGGTCTCCCTCTCCGTGTACGACCAGTCGAACGTGCTGGGCTCGCACGACCAGATGGGCCAGCTCTTGCACCGGGCCAGCTCCTCCTTTGTTGGTTTCCGTACGACGATGTCCTTTGCCGTTGGCATACCCTAAATCCCTTGAACCGTTCCACGCAACCAGACGCTCACGCAATGCCGGGATTATAGCGGGTATTCCGCCTGCGGGGGTAGTGTGCGGACACATTATTTTTGCCCGCGGCGGGCCCGATCCGATATACTCGCCGCTTTTGACGCCATTGGGTTGTTTGGAGACACAGGACGTATGGAGCCTCGCTGGTTGGACGAGCTCAAAGGGTGGTTCGCGGAGTTCACGAACCGTTTCTTCTGCCAGGACGAGTATGTGAACCTGCACCTTCGACTCAAGCAGGAACACACGGCTCGCACCCGCGAGCAGATTCTCTATCTGGCCGAACGGCTCGGTCTCGACGAGAACAAGACGCGCGTCGCCGAGACGATCGCGCTGCTGCACGACGTCGGCCGATTCCCGCAGTTCGCCAAGTACCGCACGTACAACGACACGCGGAGCGTGAACCATTGCTGCCTGGGCGTCGAGGTCCTGCACCAGGAGAAGGTGCTGGAATCGCTGCCCCCTCAGGAACAGCAATGGATCCGCACCGCGGTCGCCCATCACGGCCGCAAGGCACTGCCCGCCGACCTCGATGATGACACGCTGCTCTTTCTCAAGATGATCCGCGACGCGGACAAGCTCGATATCTTCCGGATCGTCGCGGACATCTACCGCCTCCACAAGAGGGACCCCAAGAGTCTCTCGTTCGAACTGGAGTTGCCGGATGAGCCGAGGATGTCGCCCGAGGTCGTCGACGCGGTGCTGAACGGCCGGCTGATCGAGTACGGCAGTCTGCGGACGCTCAACGACATTCGCCTGTGCCAGATCGGTTGGGTGTACGACCTGAATTTCGCCGCCAGCGTCGAGCGATTCGATGCCGGCAACTATCTGGATGAGCTGTTCAGCTACCTGCCCCAGACGCCGGACATCGTGGAAGCCCACCGCAGAATCCGCCGGTACATGGACGAGCGGGTGACGAGGAAGCCGTAGGGGGCGGGGCCTGTGCCTGCCCGATCGGATGAGGCAAGGCTGCCATGGAAATGAAGAAGGGCAACCACAGGGGGTTGCCCCTACAGGCGAATGACATGAATCGCGTCGCGTCCCTCGCGGCCTAGAACCGCAGTTTGCACTTGAGCCAGAAGTTGTGCTGCTCGATGTCGGAGGAGTACTCTCCGTCGTAGGCGAAGGTGACGGCGGTGTGCCGGCTGCGGATCACGACGGCGGTGGCCAGGGCGACCGCGGTCTCATCCATCTCGTCCTGGACCACGACGGGAGCGGCGCCGGCGACCGATTGATGGACCTCGGTTTCGCCGTCGGTGAGCAGTTGTCGAAGGCCGATGGAGGCCGACGGGGTGATCTGGAGCTTCTTGTACCGGTAAAGGCTCTGCCAGTAGAGGGAGGCGAGCCCCCAGACGTCGTGATCGCTCAGGGTCGAGTAGGTCGTGTCCCAGGCCGGATCGGTGGCCTCGGTGGTGTAGCTCTCGCGGTGGACCCAGAGCCAGTTGGCGCCGAGTTCGGGCAGGAAGACGTGCTTTTTGTGCTTGAAGGTGCGTCCGATCGTGACCAGGCCTGTGCCGCCGTAGCTGTTGTAGGAGGCGCTTTCCTGCTCGGTCAGGCCGACGCCGGTCAGGCCGTGATAGTCGTGCCAGCCGTGGAAGCCGCTGAATCCATATCTGGCGATCCAGGGCCGAAAGCGGGTGATGCCGCTAAAGCCGGTGGTGGCGACGCCGACGTCCTCGGTGTTGGCGTTGTAGCCCAGTCCGGTATAGCCGATGTTGGCGCTTCCGTAGCCCAGGTGGAGTCCGAGCAGGCTGCTGTTGACGCACTGGGTGTATCCGCCGGAGACGCCGGTCATTCCGGCCTGGTAGCCCAGGGGCGTGTTGTCCTTCTCGATGTACGAGTAGTTGGGCTGGAGGAAGGCGCCGCCGGCCCGCTGGCAGGCGGTCTGGCCGAGGGTCTCGGCGCCGGTCCCTTCCTCGTCGGACGGGGAGTCGTCCTCCTCGGGTTCGAGCATGTCGGTCATGAGGTCCATGGTCATGTGCTGGTTCATGGCGTAGGGGGCCTGTGCGATCATTCGTTTCTCGACGGCGGAGGCGGCGAGGGTCTCGGCGGCCTGGGGCTCGTAGCTGAGGGACACCCTGTCGTCGGCGGCGTTGGCGGTTCCGAGCGTGTAGTAGTTGGCGGTGACGTCGGGGTTGATCGCGGCGGCGCTGATGAAGTTGCCGGTCACGGAGCCTTCGCCGGCGACTTCGAAGAGTTGGTATTCGGTGTTGAACTGGGTGGCCCCTATTCCGCTGGGGACGTCGGTGACGGTCAGGAGCGCGTTGTTCAGGTTGAGCGTCGCGCCGTTGGCGACGAAGATGGAGGCCTGGCCGGGATCGCCGTCGAGGGTGACGTTGTAGGTGTTGACCAGCCGGGTGGTGCCGCCGGCGACATACAGTTCATAGGCGCTGTCGGCGAAGACGCGGATGGTTCCGGTGTTGGTCAGGTCGCTGGCGCCTTCGCCTCCGCCCATGTAGATGCCGTAGGCGCTCGAAGCGAAGTAGCCGGCAGTCTGCGCCGTGGCGGTGATGTCGCCGCTGTTGTTGACGTTGCCGCTGTTGACGATGCCGTAGGCCGTGGCCGAGTTGCTGCCGTCGGACAGAACAGTCCCTCCGATGGCCGTGACGACAATGTCCCCGGAGTTGGTTATGTCCCCGGTGTAGCTGTGGATGCCCTGGGCGCTGGCCGAAGCGGTGGTGTTGGTAGTGCCGTCGGCGGTGCCTCCCGTGGCGAGCACGGTCAGGTCTCCCGTGTTCTGGACGCCGTTGTCCGCATAGATGCCGAAGGCGCTGGCGTAGGCGTGGGCGCTGGGAGTCTCGCCGCTGGATGTCGCGGTGCCTCCGGTGGCGCTGACGTCGATCCGCCCGTCGTTGATTGCGTTGTCGCTGGTGTACAGGCCGTACGCCACGCCCTGGGCGTCGGCGGAGGTGGGGTTGTTGCTGGCGGTGACCGTGCCGCCCCAGACGGATACATCGATCGTGCCGGTGTTGGTTATGGTCTCGTCGGTGGAGATGCCATAGCCGGTCGCATAGGCCTGGGCGGCGAAGCCGTCGGCTTGGGCGTTTCCGCCCCGAGCCGCCACGGTGATGTTCCCGTTGTTGGTGATCTCGGCGCCTCTGTCGAGAAATCCATAGATGCCGTGGCTGGCCACGATCGCATAGGCGGGGCCTTCGTCCGAATAGGCGTTTCCGCCGACGCCGTTGACGTCGATCGCGGCCTGGTTGGTCAGACCTGCGCCCGTGCTGATGCCGTAGATGTTGAAGTTGACATTGGTGTACAAACTGGAATTGATCTCGCCCAGGCCCAGCAGGTTGAGGATCGTGTTGTTGTTCCAGGGGGCCGCGTAGAGCCTGGCGTCGATGCCGAAGACGTCGTTGCCGTCATGCAGATGGGGGAAGGTTTGTCCCCAGGCGGTTCCGACCAACAGGCCGACTGCGAGCAATACTGTCCAAAGGGATTGTCGTCGTCGAAAGACTCTCAGGGAAAGCACCGCCGGCGTAGGCAACCGCATTGCGTCCATCCTTTCACGAACGAAGGGGTATTATTGTCAAAGGCTCTGGGAGAAGATGATACGATTTCTCCGACTCCATCGATCCAATGCACCTGACTTGGGCGACATCATAGTCTCTGACGTGCCGCTGTCAATGGGAAAGAGGTATTTGTCGGTTTGGGTCGTGATGAGGGCGGCGTCTGTCGGAACGGTTGCGCGATGGCTCCGACGGATCACTTCACATCGGGGCGACCCCGGCGGCAGCACCGCCGTCTTGGCAACCCCGCGTCGTCCCTCGGAGGGCACGACGCATTCGGGTCGCCGGTCGGGGTCGCGATTTCCACCGGGCCGCCCTGGATCGAGAGGGCCTTGCCGTGGACGATGGCGTCGGCCACCTTCGCGCGGGCCGCGTCCAGGATCCGACCGAAGGTCTGTCGCGACACGTTCATCCGCTCGGCCGCGTGCTCCTGGTAGAGGTGCTCGCAGTCGGCCAGGCGGATCGCCTCGAACTCGTCGACCGACAACTCGACGCATTGGAGTTCCGTCATGGGGATTCCCCGCGGCTTGTAGTATGTGACCTGAGGCATCCCGGCCACGCGTCGGCATTGTCTGGGTCTTGGCATGCGGTCGATTATACCATGCTTTCGCCGGCGTCAACGGCCTGATGATTCATTCAGGAGGTCAGCAGCGGCTCGAACGCGTGCCGAAGCGCCTGAGCGGTCGGGTTCTGGGGATCGTGGGTGACGAAGGGCTTGCCGCAGTCGCCGGCGGCGCTGAGAGACGGGTCGATCGGGACGCAGCCGAGGAAGGGCACCTGGAAATCCTCGGCCATCTGCTCGCCGCTGTGGCCTGCGAAGATGTCGACTCGCTTGGCGCAATGGGGACAGACGAACCCGCTCATGTTCTCGATGATGCCCAGCACGGGGAGGCTCAACTGCTTGCAGAACGTCAGGCATTTTCGCACGTCGACGGCGGCCAGTTCCTGAGGCGTCGTGACGATCACCGCGCCGTCGGCCCCGCCGAGCACCTGGATGACGGACAGCGGCTCGTCGCCCGTCCCCGGCGGGCAATCCACCACGAGGTAATCGAGCCGGCCCCACTCCACGTCCTGCACGAATTGCTGGATGAGGTTGTGCTTCATCGGCCCTCGCCAGATCACCGGCTCGTTGTCGTTGGCGAGCATGAACCCTATGCTGATCACCTTGAGTGTCCGACTGTATTCGATCGGCAGAACCCGCTGGCTGTCGTCGGAGACCAGCCTGCGGCCGTTTACGGCCAGGAGCGTGGGCACGCTGGGCCCGTGGATGTCCGCGTCGAGCAGGCCGACCTGCTTGCCCCGGGTGGAGAGCCAGACGGCCAGATTCGCGGCCACGCTGCTCTTGCCCACGCCGCCCTTGCCGCTCATGACGATGTACTTGTGTGCGATTTCAGACATGTGCTACGTTCCCTTTCCCTCTTGCTTGTGCGCCGCTCGGGCCACTGCCTGCCACAGG
>JAAYVJ010000378.1 GCA_012517265.1 Planctomycetota bacterium
GGGATGTCGAGCTTGTCCTTGATCGCGATCACGATGCCGCCGCGGGCGGTGCCGTCGAGCTTGGCCAGGAAGATGCCGGTGACGTCGACCGCCTCCGTGAAGAGCTTGGCCTGGGAGATCGCGTTCTGGCCGGTCGTTGCGTCCAGGACGAGCAGCACCTCGTTGGGCGCGCCGGGGATCTTGCGGGTGACCACGTCGCGGATCTTGGTCAACTGGAGCATGAGGTCCTTGTTGACGTGCAGCCGGCCGGCGGTGTCGAGGATCAGAATGTCCGCGTTGCGGGCCACGGCCGCGTCGCAGGCGTCGAAGGCGACGGCCGCCGGGTCGCTGCCGGCCTGGTGCTTGACGATCTGCACGCCGATCCGTTCGGCCCAGATCGTCAACTGCTCGACCGCGGCGGCGCGGAACGTGTCGCAGGCCGCGACGATCACCTTCTTGCCGGCGCGGTGGAACATGTAGGCGAGCTTGGCGATGCTGGTGGTCTTGCCGGTGCCGTTGACGCCGGCGACGAGAATGACGGTCGGGCCGCTGGCGGCGGTGCGGAGCTGGCGGTCCTGGCGCGGCCAGTAATTCTTGATGCTCTCCTTGAGGAAGGGGATGACCTCCTCGGACTTGGAGATCCTGCGGGCCTTGTAGGCCTCGCGCAGTTCGGAGATCAGCTTGTCCGTCGTCTCGACGCCGATGTCGTCGCCGATCAGGGTTTCCTCCAGCTCATTGAGCAGATCGTCGTCGATCTTGCGGCCGAAACTGAGTACGGCGGTCAGCGATTCGCTGATCTTGGCTCGGGTCTTGGCCAGTCGTTCCTTGAGGTATTCGGTGGTCTTGGAGAATAGGCCCATGGGAGTATCCTGTGCAAAGAGTTTTGAGAACGATGGTACCGAAATCCAGGGGAAATGCAAGGTTCGGCCGGGGAAATCCCCCTGGAGAAAGCACGAGGCACGAAACTCGAAATCCGACCCCGCCCCTGGCGGAAACGTCGAGGATCCAAGGCACGAAATCCAAATGACCGGAGTGCCGACGCACGTTCGGCAGTCCGTCTTGAGACTTGAGCTCGGGCCGTTCGTGCTTGTTTCGGATTTTGGTGCTTCGAATTTCGGATGTGAGGCGTGTTCCCATTCTCCCCTGTATTCCTTTGACAACCGGCCTGCGTTCTGGTAGATAGTCGCTTCCGGTTTTGCCCCCCGTTGGCAGGGCCAAGAGGAGTGTGGGGCGGTCTCGATTGGTAACAAGGGTGGGTGCGGCCTGGAAGGAGAATCGCTTTGTCCGCTCCGGATGTGGAGAACATCTTCGCCGATATCATTGGACGCGCCAGGGCGCTGGACCCTGCAAACGCACGCAAGTGGTTCGACCAGTTGCGGGTCCTGCGTTTCGACGGTGGTTCCATTGAAATCGGCTGTCCTGACGAGGCGAGCGTGCGGTTCCTGGAGGAGAATTGTCGGTCCGTCTTCACGCGAGCGGCCCAGCAGATCACAGGGCACCTGGTCACCGTGGAGTTCGGCGTCAGCGGGGCGGATGAGTCGCCTCAATCGGCGGCTGTCTTGGCGGGGCCGGCGCTGCACCCCGACTATACTTTCGACAATTTCGTCGTCGGCCCGAGCAACCGGTTGGCGCACGCCAGTTGCATAGCGGTCAGCCAGTCGCTGGGGAACACCTACAACCCGCTGTTCCTCTACGGAAACTCCGGCCTGGGCAAGACGCACCTGTTGCACGCGATCTGCCACGAGGCCAGCAGGCGGTCGCCGGGGATCGTGATCCAGTTGCTCAGTTGCGAGGATTTCGTCAACCGCTTCATCCGGGCGATCGAGCAGGGCAATCTGACGAGTTTCCACAGCCAGTTCCGCACGGTGGACGCTCTGATCATCGACGACATCCAGTTCCTCCGCGAGCGGGAGCAGAGCCAGGAGGAGTTCTTCCACACCTTCAACGCCCTCTACAACAACGGCCGGCAGATCATCCTCACGGCCGACAGTCCGCCGACGGAGATCCCCTCGTTGGAGGATCGGCTCATCAGCCGATTCAACTGGGGCCTGGTCGCGCGGATCGACCCGCCCAGCTACGAGACGCGGATCGCGATCGTGCAGAAAAAGGCGCACCTCCGCGACCTGCCGATCGGCGAGGAGATCGCCGAGTACATCGCCAGGCAGGTCCAGGCCAACATCCGCGAGCTGGAGGGGGCCCTGACCACGATCTACGCGCTGGCCGTGACGAGCAAGGAGCCGGTGACGCTCGAACTGGCCCAGCGGGCCCTGGAGGGCCAGATCAAGCTGGCGGCTCGGCACATCAGCATCACGGACATCATCGACGTCGTCACGCGGCACTTCGACGTGCGACTGACGGATCTCCAGAGCAAACGCCGCAGCCAGAGCATCACCATGCCCCGTCAGATCTGCATGTACCTGGCCAGGACGCTGACCAAGCACAGTCTGGAAGAGATCGGCGGACACCTGGGCGGCCGGGACCACACCACGGTCATGCACGCGTGCAGCAAGATCGCCGAGGAGAAGCAGGCCGATCCCAAGATGGACGCCTTGCTCAACGAACTGACCAAGCGGATCACGCAGGCCCAGCCCGCGTAGGCGCAGCGATTTCCGATTTCTTTGTGACCACGGTGACCCCGGAGCCCCTCTGCGCGACTATAATCCCAGAGCCGATGGAGATCTGACCGTTGCGTGATGGGAAGGCAGTCTATTACGAGCTTCTGGTTTTGATCTGGCATGAGGAGAGCCGGGCCATCCTCGGCGTGTTGTATCGCGGGCAGTTCCAGAGTCAGGAGAAGCTGTTGGAGATCGAGTGCCGTCTGGCCGATCTCGCGGAGAGACTGGACGCCAAGGGGGGGGGGCGTGACAGCCTGGGCGAATGCCGCCTCACCCCTGGGGGCGTCATCCGATCTGAGAGGGCGACGGCCGCGAAGGCGAGGCCCGCGACGACAGACTGCCCAGCCGCCTGAGCAACTGACGCACGTCGCGCACCGAGTCGACGTTGAACCGGGCCTTTGAGGCGCCCGGCCCCACCTTGATGGACCAGGCGTTCTCCGGCAGGGCGGCGAACATCTCTTCGTCCGTGTAGTCGTCTCCGACGGCCAGCAGGAAGTCCCAGGATTCGGCTGCCATGAGGGATTCCACCGCGCGCGCCTTGCTGATGCCGTAGCGGCGGATCTCCAGGATCTTGTTGCCCTCAAAGATCCCCACGTCGATGTTCTCCGTCAGGCTCGCCAGGGCGCCGCGAAGCTCCTGCATGCGGATTGTGGCCAGGGTGGGATCCGCTCGGCGATAGTGCCAGACGAGGGAGAAATCCTTCTCCTCGACCAGCGAGCCCGGCGTGCGGTCGCAGTAGAGTTCCAGGATGGGGCGGATGGCTCGTTTCCAGACCTCGTTCAGCGGCTGGGAACTCTGCCAACCCTGTCCCTGCCGGCGGATCCAGCCGCCGTGCTCGGCCACGATCGACATGTCCATTTCCCCGAGCCAGCGGTCAAGCGTGTCCCGGTCTCGCCCGCTGACGACGGCGACGTGGTTGCCTCGATCGGCGATCAAAGCTGCGAGCAGTTCAACGATCTCGGGGTCGGGGCCCGCCTGGCCGGGCCGGCTGCGGAAACCAACGAGTGTGCCGTCATAGTCGAGCATCAGCAGTCTGCGCTCCCCGGCTGCGTATCGCCCACACAGTGTCTCGATCTCGTCTTTCGACAATCTGTGGGAGGCCATTCGCTGCTGTTTGGCCGCGATGTCGGCCAGCGAGTGGATGAAGTCGTTCGCCCAGCGGGCCACATCATATCGTCGGAGCCTTTCCTGCATGAGCCGGTTGCGTTCGATCTGCTCCGATTCCGGCATTTCCAGAGCCTCCTTGATCGCTCGCCCGACGGCCTCCTTATCGTTGACGTTGATGACCAGGGCTTCGCCCAACTCGCGGGCGGCGCCGGTCATCTCGCTGAGGATGAGCACGCCCCGCCCGTCGGACTTGGTTGCGACGAACTCCTTGGCGATCAGGTTCATGCCGTCCCGCAAGGGGGTGACCAGACAGACATCGGCTACCGCGTACAGGGCGCTGAGGGTCTTGAAGGGCATCGACCGGTAAAGGTACCATACGGGCATGTACTCCATCGCCCCGTGTTCTCCATTGACCCGGCTTACAAGCTGCTCCAGTCGCTCGCGAAGCAACTGATAGTCCTCGATCCCGATGCGCGACGGGACTGCCACGATGATCAGGGTGACCTTGCCTTCGTACTGAGGCCAGGTGGACAGGAACCAGTCGAAGGCCTCCAGACGCTCCACGATGCCCTTGGTGTAGTCCAGCCGGTCGATCGACAGGATGATCTTGCGATTGCCGACGGTATTGCGGATCTTGTCGATCTCGCCTCTGACCTCTCGATTGTGAGAGGCATTCGCGTGTTTCTCGAAATCGACGCCCAGGGGGAAGGCGTCGACCTTCACGATTCGCTCATGCACGGCGATCTCGCCCATCGAGTGCTCCAGGCCGCAGATCCGGGCCGCACTGCTGAGGAAATGGCGGACATAGTCGTAGGTGTGGAAACCGATCAAGTCGGCGCCGAGGAGTCCCTGGAGGATCTCCTCCCGCCAGGGGAGCAGGCGATACAGTTCCGACGACGGCCAGGGGATGTGCAGGAAGTAGCCGATGTGGAGATCGGGATGTCGCTCCCGCAGCATTTGGGGCAGGAGCATCAACTGGAAGTCGTGGACCCAGACCGAATCGCCCGGCTCAATGATTTTCACCAACTCATCGAGGAACAACGTGTTCACATGCCGGTACGCCGCCCAATGATTCTGCACGAACGTCGTGCGGACCAGGAAATAGTGGAATAGCGGCCAGATCGTTTTGTTGCAGAATCCGAGATAGTATTCGTCGACCTGTTGTTGCGAGAGGTGGACAGGCACGCAGTCCGTGTCCGCCAACTCCCGGCGGATCTGCTCCCTGTTCTGGTCTGTGAGAGATTCCGCGGATATCCCCGGCCATCCGACCCACACGCGCCGCAGCGAATCCGGCAGCGAAGCCAGCGCCGCGGCCAGCCCGCCGGGGCTGGGATTGACGCGGAACCTCCCATCACGTCTGGATATGCTGATCGGGAGACGATTGGCCACAATGATCAGTCTTCCCATGGTTCGTACCCCTGACTGGCTGGGCGTCGCGCGGGAACCGCACACGCGATGCGTCCGACCTCGGCGTCGGTTCCGGCTTTTCACGTACCGCAATCCCATGCCAATATAGCCGCGATTCGGGCCGGCCACAAAGCCAAATCCCCGATCGGCCCGAGAATCCTCCGTCGGGCTTTTTGCATGGCTCCGAACCGGACTTTGGAGTAAAATGGCCTCAGGTTATTCGGGTATCGGATGTCCGGTGGAGCCGAATGGAAACAGAGTGGAACATCACGAGTGAAGAAGCCGGATCGGAAGGGGCGAACGTGCGAAAGTCGTTGCGCCCTGCCCTGATCGTCTCGGCGAGGAACCTCACCGAGCACGCGACGTTCCTGCGCCGGCTGCTCGTCGGCATGGGAGATGAATCGATTCCCGTGGCGATGGTCTGTCCGCCGGGGTTCGACACGGAGTCCGTGGCGCCTGCGCCCGCGGCGCTGTTCACTCATCCGCTCCTGCCTCTCCCGCTGATGGAGCACATGGGGGTCGATCGCCTGACGGCGCAACTGGAGCGGTTCCGGCCCACCGTCCTGCACTGCCTGTGCGAAAGCCGGGCGGCTCTGACGCGCCGGATCGCCCGGCAGTTGGATCTGCCGTACGTGCTCATGGTCAACTCTCTGGCTTCCAAGGTGCATCGGTTGCCCATCTCCTCACATCGCTGCGCCAAGATCGTCGTTCCCGCCGAGACCATCGGCGCCCACGTGGCCAGGTCGCTGCCCCGGTTCGCCGATCGGATCGTGCAGATCAACATGGGCAGCTTCGTGGACACCGATATGATGTGCTTCTCGGAATCGTCCCGGCTGCCGAGCCTGGTCGTGGTCCATCCGCTTCGTCGCGTCTGGGATTTCGCGAACCTCTTCAAGGCGGTCAAGTCGCTGCGATCCGACAGCCGCGATTTCATGATGGTCATCATGGGCGAGGGACCCGCCGAGCATGCATTGCGCAAGTCCCTGGTGACCCAGGGCCTGTCGGACATCGTGACGATCGTGCCCATCCTGAATCCCTGGCGGTCCGTCGTCGCGGCGGGGGACATCTTCGTCCAGCCCCAGCCGCTCCGCGGGTTCAGCGCCTTCCTGCTCGAAGCGATGGCCGTGGGCACCGCGGTGGCCGCCTGTTGGGGCGGCGTGGACGATCTGATCATCCCCAACCAGACCGCCCTGACGTTCGAGCCCAACAGCGAGCCCAGCATCCGCCAGGCGCTCAAGCAACTGCTCGACGACCGCGACTGCGCCCGCCGGCTCGCCGCGACCGCCCAAGAGCACGTTCGGGCCAGGTACTCCGTCAGCGCGATGATCTCGGCGACATTGAAGACGTATTTGGAAGCCAGGCAACTTAGACCCCAGCCGTGTGCCTGAGCGGGTCTTTTCCTCGATTTTCCTGAATCGTTTGGCTGAGGTCTGCGCCTTATAATACATGTACGGGCTCGAAGTCCGCGGGCGTCGGGCGTTCGGCGTGTGGTGTGCGTTTGGAGATCGGAAGCTATGGCGGAAACCGAGGTCATTCTGCTGACGCGGTTTGTGCGCAGCGGCGACGCGGAGGCGTTCGCCGAGATCATCCGGCGGTATGCGGGACTGGTCTACGGCGCCGCTCTGCGGGTTCTGGCGGACGCGGACCGGGCCTCGGACGTCGCGCAGGACACCTTTCTACAACTGGCCAAGGACGCCGGGAGCGTGAGCGGTTCTCTTCCCGGCTGGTTGCATCGGGTGGCTACGCACAAAGCGATCGATCAGGTCCGTCGCGACACCACACGAAAACGGCGCGAAGCCGAGTACACGGCGGGCAGACCCGAGGAGGAAACGACCGAATGGAAGGAGATCTCGCCGTTCGTCGACGAAGGGCTGAACCTGCTCGATTCGCCCATCCGAAACATCCTGATCGCCCACTTCCTGGAAGGGCGGTCCACGCGGGAGATCGCAAGGACGCAGGGGATCTCCCAGGCCACCGTCTCCCGCCGGATCGAGACCGGGGTTGAGTTGCTCCGGGCCGGGCTTCGCCGACGCGGGATTCTCGTCACCGCGGGGGCCTTGGCCCTTCTGATGGGCGAGAACGCGCTGGAAGCGGCGCCCCGGGCCCTGCTGACGGAACTGGGCAAGATCGCCCTGGTCAGCGGGGCTTTGGCCACCTCGACGGCCTCGGCGGGAGCGGTTTCCGGCCTGGGGACTTGGACTGCCGGCGTCTTGGCCGGCGTGAAGGCCAACATGGCGGCGGTGGCGACCTCGGTCGTGTTGATCGGAGCCGGCTCCGTCCTCACCTATCGACACATCGCGAAATCCGCCGGGCACGAGGTCCCCGCGCGTCGGGCATCTGTCGAATCGCGTGTGGTTGACTCCGGGCGGGCCAATTTGTTCGATCCGGCTGGGGAGACTCTCGCGGTTCCGGGTGTTCCGCCGGTCGCAGCGGCCAATCCGGGCGAGGACGTCGCCGGCCGGGCCTCTCCGATCCCGGTTCGTCAGGGCCTCCCGGGACCTGAAGCGGAGACGGACCCTCGGACCTACACCGGCCCCCGCGGCGAGGGGCCTCTTGTCGCTCGTCTGCCGGATTCTCCTGACTCGCCGCGAGCTTCGGACCGCTCTGCGTCCGGTGTGAACGTGGACATGCTCCCTGTGCCCGCTTCGCCCGATCCCGCGTTGGAGGGCGAGGACGGCCAGCCGGGGTCTCGAACCGCGGAGACACCCTACGAGACCGTCATGAAGCTTCGGCGGGAGGCGGCCGCCGGGGTGTCCGACGGATTCGTGGATCCGAACCTGACCGGCGACTTCACCCTCGGGCCGGTTGTCGCCACGGCGGAACTGACGTTCTCGCCTCCATTTCGCGGCAGTCCCGTGGGGGCGATCGGATTCCAGCTTCAGACCACGACGACGGTCAGACCGGCCCATGTGCTGGAGACGCCGCCGGATGCGCCGCTGGAGCCGGTGTACTTCGTGATTCATACCGCGGACCGCCAGATCCAGGGCATCACGTATCGCTCCGTGCGCTCGTCCGGCGAGGTCATGCTGATTTTGGACACCGACGGCGACGGTCTCTGGTCCCATGAGAAGGTGTACGTGGGCCGCAGGCTCTGGGCGTTGACGACGACGGCGGCCTACGAGTTCGGTCCCGTGTTCCTCCGGCAGGGCGCCGCCGAACCGACCGGGGAAGCGATCTACGCCCAATGCTCGAATGGCCAGTGGCTGACGTTCTGGCCGGCGTTCTATCGCGACGGGCAGATCGTTCTTGACGGCAAGGCCTATCGCGTCGGACTGATCGACGCCGATTTCGACGGGCGGTTCAACGAGGCGCTGACGCCCGCGGTTGTACGCGACCCTCGCGCCGGCTGCGACGTGGTGGCGATCGACTTCAACGGCGATTCTCAGTTCACCCGCCGGCGGCCGGATGTGCCCGAGGTGATGCCCCTGGGCAGGCTGATCAAGATCGCAGGGCGGTGCTACGGCGTTGAAGCGGCCCAGGACGGCGGCACGATCGAGCTTCGCCGGGCCGAGCCTGTGCGAGGGCCCGCCGCGACCGGCGAAGGCAAGCCCCGATCCTGACGGGGCGGCGGATCGAAGGAGATGACGCTATGAAGAACGTGGATTCGTCCAGGGCGCGTGCGCCGCTCATCTTCCTGCTGGTCTTTTCTACGGTCGGGCCGGCGACCGGCCAGACAAAGGAATCGCCGTATGATGCGATTATGAAGCTTCGGCGGGAGGCCGCCTCACGGGATTCGCAGCCGGCCACGGGGGTGGCGGGGGAACTTGTGGCCCGCGCCGAGCTGAAGCTGGTGCCTCCCTTCCAGTTCTGTCCCGCTACGTGGCTGGGATTCCAGCGGCAGGACACGACGACGACAAAGCCGCCGGGGATTCGGGAAGTCCCACGTGATGCGCCTCGCCAGCCGGTGTACTTCGCGGTCCGAGTGGGGGGCGGGGAACTCCAGGGGATCGCATACCGCTCGATCCGTCCGCCGCAAGACGCCATGCTCATCCTGGACCTCGACGGGGATGGCCTTTGGTCGGACGAGAAGGCCTACATCGGGAAGAGAAACCAGTTCATCCAGGTGACCGCGACCTATGAGTTCGGCCCGGTGTACCTCAAGCAAGGGGTCGGCAAGCCGGGAGGAGACGCGTTCTACCCGCAGTGCACCGACGGCAAGTGGCTGACCTTTTATCCGGCGTTCTATCGTGACGGCACCGTGGTTCTGGAGGGCAAGACGCGTCGGATCACGCTGGTCGACACCGATTTCGACGGCCGGTTCAATGAGATGTTCGAGCCCCCGGCTCGGGGCGAGCGGGATCCGAACTCCGATGTGATCTCGTTCGACTGCGACAAGTTCGAGGATATGCCGGGCGGTGGTCGGCGGAACGTCGCCGTGACGATCCCTTTGAGCAAGGTGATCCATCTCGATGGGCGGTATTATGGCATCGAAGTGGCCGACGATGGAAGTATCATCGAATTTCGGCGGGCCGAGCCGGCGTTCGGCACATTGGATTTCGGCGGGAAACAAATCGCAGCGAAGCTATGGTCGGACGCCGGTCCGCAGGAGGTGAACGGCGTCCAGCCGACCTGGCGGTTGCCCGCGGGCAAGTACTACCTGCGTTCGCTGGATCTGACCGAGATCGAGGGGGGCAATCACTGGCTGTTCAAGATGACCGTGCCGGGGGGACTCAAGGATTTCGAGATCAAGCCCGGGCAGACGACCACGCTCAAGATCGGCCCGCCGTTCCAGGCCAGAGGGATGTTCCGGCGATTCGCCTACAATCCGGATGTTCAAGTTCGCGTCGATCTGGAGGGCCAGTCCGGCGAGCGGTACAGCGCGATCGTCAAGAAGAACGGCCAAAAGGTAGCCGCGCCGTCGTTCCGGATTCTCGACGGAGGCCAACAGGTCGTCAAGACGGGCCAGTTGGCGGATAGCTGAGGTGTCGCCGCGTGCTCGTGGCGAGCACCCAGGACGGTCGGTTACGGCGAATCGGGCTACGGCCAAGGCACCCCTCGCGGACCCTATCGCATCGAAGTCCAGACGCACATGGACGCGTTCGAAGTCACGCAAGACGACGCGTGGCTCACGCTCAACTGACGCGAGAACCACGCTGGACGTTTTCCAGTCCCAGTAGTCGAAACGGGCTGCCAGACCGAAGCCGTCGGTACGGCCGCAGCCCGGGGTTTTTAGCCGGCACGATTCTTTCCTGAACGGTTCGCCTTCGCGCTCCGACCTATCTGCGATGAGGGATCGCGTATTTCTCGCGGGCGACACGTTTGAGATGGGGGCGAACCTGCGGCAGATCGACGGATCCTGGCTGATCGAGGACATCTGATCACAAACCAAGACAAGAGGTTCTTCACGGAATTTCGGGTATCCTCTGAACCGCCGGAGCGACGCGCCCGAAGCGGTTGTGCAGGGCGAGTCTATCGCATTGCGGCCTCCGGCTGGAACGCGAACGAAGTGTTCGCTTGAGGGCCCCGACGTCGCACGGGGGCGCGCAACGCCCCTCCACGCTGGCGGCCCAAAGCGCAAGACTCCCGCCGCGACGCCGCGGAATCCGGATCTGTTCGCCCTCGCAATCTCGCCAAGAGCCAAAACAAAAGCCGCTCGGACGCGGCGACACACCCGAGCGGCTTGCTGCTATTCTGCGTGTTGTGACGTCTAGCTCAATAGGCCGTAGTCGGTCAGGGTTTGCTTGAGGGACGTCTTCTTGGCCGGCTCCAGCGGGGTCATGGGCAGACGCAACTCTTCGGAGCACATGTCCAGCATCGCCATCGCAGCCTTGATCGGGATCGGGTTGGTCGACAGGGTCAGCATGTTCTTGCTCAGGGCGAAGAGCTTGCGGTGCCACTGGCGGGCCTTGACCAAGTCGCCTTCGAGGATCAGGTCGGTCATGGCCTTGACGTCCGCCGGGACGATGTTGGCCACGACGCTGATGACGCCCTTGCCGCCGACGGAGGCCAGGGGCAGGGTCAGGGAGTCGTCGCCGGAGAGGATGGTGATGTCGCACCGCATGGCGATCTCGCTGGCCTGGTCGAGGCTGCCGGTGGCTTCCTTGATCGCGACGACGTTCTCCAGGTCGTTGAGCCGGGCGATGGTCTCAGGGGTCAGTCCCGCGCCGCAGCGGCCGGGGATGTTGTACAGCACGATCGGCAGGTCGACCTCTTCGGCGATCGCCTTGAAGTGCTGGAAGAATCCTTCCTGCGTGGGCTTGTTGTAGTAGGGGCACACCTGCAGCGTCGCGTCGGCGCCGACCTTCTTGGCGTAGGCGCTCAGCTCGATGGCCTCGGCGGTGCTGTTGGAGCCGGCCCCGGCGATCACCCGGGTCCCGCCGGCCACTCGCTTCACGACGCGCTCGATGACCTGCTTGTGCTCCTCATGGCTGAGAGTCGGGCATTCGCCGGTCGTTCCCACGGGAACGATGGCATCGATGCCGTTCTCCAACTGGAAATCGACCAACTCGTCGAGCGTTTCGAAATCGACCTTGCCGTCGTGGAAGGGTGTGACGATCGCCACCATGGCCCCTGTGAACATCCCGGATCTCCTGAATCTACTATTTGCGATTTACTATTTGCTATCTTGAGTCTCTGCGTTGGGCACGATTCCACAAGATGGGCGATTCGCATGTCCGCTTCACGCTTCACGCGGTACGCACTTGATGCTTCTCGATCAGATCGATCATTTCCCTCGTGGCCTGGCGCAGACCCACGAGCACGGCCCGCGAGATGATGCTGTGCCCGATGTTGAACTCGCACAGCCCCTCGATGCGGGCGACCGGACCGATGTTGCGATAGGTCAACCCATGACCGGCGTGGACGATCAGCCCGTTCTCCAGGGCGAAATCGCGTCCGGCCTCCAGATCGACGACCTGTCTCCTGGCGGCCTTCTCCGTCCTGGCGTTGGCGTACATGCCGGTGTGCAGCTCGACGGCGTCGCAGCCGGTTTCGGCCGAGGCCGCGATCTGGTCCCGGTCGGGCGTGATGAACGCGCTGACGACGATGCCCTTCTTGTGCATCCGCCGGACCACCTCGGCCAGACGCCGCTTGAACTGAGCGCAGTCCAGGCCGCCCTCGGTGGTCAGCTCGGCCCGGTTCTCCGGCACCAGCGTCACCTGGTCCGGCACGATCTGCTCGGCGATCTTGACGATCGGCTCGGCCAGCGACATCTCGAGGTTCAGCTTGCAGGCGACTGTCTCCTTGAGCACCCGCACGTCGCGATCGTTGATGTGCCTGCGGTCCTGGCGCAGATGCACGGTGATGCCGTTGGCCCCGGCCAGTTCGCACTCCACCGCCGCCCAGGCGGGGTTCGGCTCATCGGTCCGCCTTGCCTGACGGATCGTCGCCACATGATCTATATTGACGTTCAGAACTGCCATCGGTCAGCCTCTATAAAATCGGATGAATTGTATCAACGGACGGATTTCCATCAAGGGACTAGCGACACAAAAATCTCCGCGGCGGGAAAAAGCCCGAAACGAACCCGGGAATGGGGCATCCCCGGCGCCCGTCCAACCATCGTCAGAAGGCATTGTACAGGTTGCCGTAGTACTGCGAGGCGATCGTCACCACGATGATGCCCACCACGATCACGATGGCGACATAGACGACCTTCGGGAAGCCGCTGGCGAACGCCTTGAAGTAGAGATCGGCCCGGTCGCCAGCGATCTCGCCGACCTTGGCTGCGGTCTTGTCCAGTTCGCCGGTCTCTTCTCCGATCTGCCAGAGATGCCGGTATTCGGCGGGAAGTCGCTTGGAGAACCCTTCCCACGCGGCGCCGCCTTTGCGTACGGCCTCTTCTCCTCCCGCGAACCGGGCGGCCACGATCACGTTGCCCGTGGCCTGGGTGGCCCGTCTGGTTGCCTCGGCGATCGGCACGCCCGCTTTGTACATCATCGCGAAGGCCTTCGCATAGCGGCAGATAGACAGATGGTACACCGCCTGCCCCAGAACCGGAATCTTCAGGACGATCCAGTCCAGAGGCAGCCTCAGCAGAGGGGCTCTGTCCCGCAGGAGCACGAACGCGATCACGGTGATCGCAGGGATGTACAGGAACATCAGGATGCCCAGCACCCCCTGGAGATACCCCGCGACGGTGACCCTGCCCAGAGCCAGGTGCGGAAGACGAAAGACCAGGGCCGCGAAGTGCAGGAGGAAGACCGGATAGACCATCGCCATCATCATCCGGCGGGTAATGCGATGGATGAATTCGTGCCATTCCGACAGCATTTTGAAGGATTCGCCCAGCGAGCCGGAGGTCTCGGCCGCCTCGATGAGCATCCGGTCGAGGTCGGGAAAGACGCGGTGCTTGCTCATGGACTCGGCCAGTCCCGTGCCTTTGGCCAGGGACTCGCGAATCTGCCGAAAGACCCGTTTGAAGTATCCCTGGCGGCCGTCGACGACGATGTCCAGGCTGCGAAGGACCGGCACACCTGCATCCAGCATGACCGACAAATCGTAGTACGCCCGCGCCAGCCGAGTTCTCGCGCCCATGAGTCTTGCTCCGCCTCTATCCATGTCCCTGTTCTCCGGCCGGCCGGGAGGAATCCCCTATTGCCAGCTCGGGGGACCTTCTTTAGTATAACGAAGCGCGCGACGGATGCAATGACCAGCGATTGCGGGAGTTCGAAGATGGACTGCGATCTCCAGAACCGAGGACTGCGGGGCCTGTTCGGGCGTGTCTGCCGGACCGGCGCTCCGCGTCTGAGTTGGCCGACGCGGATCACGATCATGCGAATCCTGTTGATCGCGCCGTTCGTCGGCTGCATGCTCAACACCCACGATCCCCAGTTCAGCCCCAAGGCGCAGGTGTCTCTGCGGCACATCGCGGTCGTGCTGTTCTTTCTCATGGCCGTCAGCGACGCGATCGACGGCTACCTGGCCCGTCACCGGGGCCAGATCACCCGGCTGGGCACTTTCCTCGACCCGTTGGCGGACAAGCTGCTGATCACCTGCGCCTCGTTGCTGCTGGTCTCCGAGCAGGGCCACGTGGACGGCTGGCAATTGCCTTCTATGGTCGTGGTCCTGATCATTGGCAAGGACATTCTCATCACCCTGGGCTTCCTCGTGGTGTACCTGATCACCTCGCAGATCCACATCGTACCCGTCCGGGCGGGCAAACTGGCGACGGCGCTCCAACTGAGCATGGTGACGGCGGTGCTCCTGGCTCCCGAACTGTCCAGGATCGTGCCGGGCTACCGCTGGTTCGCCCGGATGCTGTGGTGGTCGGCCGCCGCGGCGGCGGTTTTGGCCGCCCTCATTTACATCCGCAACGGGACCCGATATATTGAACATTATGAGCAGGCTCATGCCGCCAATTCCGGGCACTGAGCCGTCGCCGGCCCGTGTGAATCGTGAGGCATGAACGCGGTGCACGCTACGGCTGAGCGGACCTCCTCTGCGGCATCGGCGAATCGGGCTTCGAGCGGACTGTTACGCCCCAAGCCGCCGCGCAACGTATGGAATGAAGCCCCGGCGACAAGCCGGCATCGGATGGCTCCAGATAGGATGGTTGACGAGGAATGTCAGAAGTAGAAGAAGGACAAGGGTTTAGCGAAATCCCGGAGGTTCTTGAGGACCTTCGGCAAGGCAAGATGATCGTCCTGGTGGACGCCGAGGATCGCGAAAACGAGGGCGATCTGGTCTGTGCGGCCGAGAAGACCACGCCCGAGATTGTCAACTTCATGGCCAAGTACGGCCGCGGTCTGATCTGCCTGCCGCTGCCGGCCGAGAAGTGCGATTCGCTGGGGTTGTACCCTCAGACGATGGAGAACACGGCCCGCCTGGGCACGGCCTTCACGGTCAGCGTCGATGCGGCCGAGGGGATCACCACCGGCATCAGCGCCGCCGACCGCGCGCACACGATCCAGGTGGCCATTGCCGAGGGCACGCGGCCCAGGGATCTGGCCAGGCCGGGCCACGTCTTCCCGTTGCGGGCCCGCGACGGGGGCGTTCTGGTCCGCGCCGGGCAGACGGAAGGGGGCATCGACCTGGTTCGCCTGGCCGGACTCAAACCCGCCGCGGTCATCTGCGAGATCATGAGTGAGGACGGCTCCATGGCTCGCGTGCCGGAGCTCCTGACGTTCTGCAAAGAGCACGGGCTCAAGATCGTCTCGATCGCCAAGCTCATCGAGTACCGTCTCCAGCGGGAGAGCCAGGTGAAACGATTCGAGTCCATCTGTCTGCCCACGGACTACGGCGAGTTCAAGCTGATCGCCTACGAGAGCGCGACGTCGCCCGAGCCGCACCTGGCCTTGTGCAAAGGGGGTGTCGGCGACCTGGACGCGAAGGGACAGCCCATTGAGCACGAGGGGCCGGTCCTGATCCGCGTGCACTCCGAGTGCATGACGGGCGACCTGTTCCATTCGCAGCGGTGCGAGTGCGGATACCAGCTCATCACCGCTCTCAAGATGATCGAGAAAGAGGGCAAGGGGGCCCTGATCTACCTTCGACAGGAAGGCAGGGGGATCGGCTTGTCCAACAAACTGCGGGCCTATAAGCTCCAGGAGCAGGGGCTGGACACCGTGGACGCCAACCTCAAGCTCGGATTCGTGGCCGATCGTCGGGACTACGGCATCGGCGCCCAGATCTGCCGCGATTTGGGTTTGCGGAACGTGCGGCTCCTGACGAACAACCCCAAGAAGGTGAGCCGGCTCGAGGTGTACGGGATCAGGATCGCCGAGCAGATCCCTCTTCGGGCCAAGCCCTCCCAGCACAACATCAACTATCTGCGGACCAAGAAACGCCGGCTGGGACACATCCTGGACGAGGACCTGTGAATGGACTTGCGATTGGCGACTCGCACTTGGGGATTGAATCGTTCGAGGCCCTTGGCATGTCTGAGCAGGGGCCTTCCTCTCGGGGGCTGCCTCCTGGCAGTGTCGCTTCTTGTCGCCAGTGGGTGCGAGACCCCGCCCCAGACTGCGACGCCCGCGACGCAGCAGACCACGGCCCAGGGGACGCTGCCGGGCGAGCCGGTTCCTGCGACCGTTCCCAGCGGCTTCGGGCCGGCCAAGATCAACATCCTGCCGCTCAGCGAGATCACAGGCGCCGCCGGCATTGGGCAGGACGCCAAGCTGGAGGTCTATATCGCTCTACTGGACGCATTCGGGTCTTCCATCAAGGCCCCTTGCACCCTGCGATTCGAGTTGTACGAATACGTCCGGCGCTCGGCGCAGAGCAAGGGACAGCGGCTCATGATCTGGCCGGACATCGACCTGACTCGTCCGGCCGACAACAATAAGTGCTGGCGGGACTTCCTGCGGGCCTACGAGTTCGAACTGGCCCTGCGGGTCCAACCGGACAGGACCTACATCCTGGAGGCCACCTACCTGGGCTCCGACGGCAGACGCCTTTCGGGCGAATGCGCGATCCGTTCGGGTCACTGAGCGACTTGTCGAGGGGAAGCCGGGGCCGCTTGCGGTCCGGCGGGATAAAAACTTATCGGTCCTCGTTGGAATTTTCTTGAGTCTCCTCGTTCCGCGTGGTACAAATAAGGTGAATTATCTGCGTCTTTTGTTGCACTTCCCGACGCGCGGCGGCGCATCGGGCCCGGAGGATCGGCTATGGGGTTTGTGTTCCAGGGGGGCCGAAAGGGTGTGATTCCGCGATTTCACTCCGCTTGCATCCGGGCGTCGATGATCCCGCACACACGGCGCGTCCGCGAATCTCGCGTTGCGAACCCGCCCAGACGGGTCGTCTGGATTTAGGAGGTCTCTTACAGGAAGTCCGGGGATTGGTCGAAGACATTCGTGAAGTATGCCGGCCGGGACGCCATACCTGTTCTTTCGCCGGTACACTGCCGTGGAAGCAAGTGGCCAGTGTTGGTCGGAATGTGAGTGGGTACAACCAAAGAATGATGGAGGAATGAGTATGGTTCGTAGATCCATAATAGGATTCGCCCTGATCGGCATCTGTCTGATGGGCGGGGCGGCCAGCGCCCAACTGGTCGTCAAGATCAACTTCCAGTTGGATACGGCGGCGGTGCCTGCAGGGTATCTGATGGACTGCGGCCAAGTGTTTGCCGACCGAGGCAACGGCTACAGCTACGGCTGGAGCGCCGACGCCACCGCCGACGACCGGGAACGCAGCGCCAACTCGGACAAGCGGTACGACACCCTCGTCCATTTCTCCAAGAACGCCGACAAGACGTGGGAGATCGCCCTTCCCGCCGCCAAGTACAACCTGTTCTTCGTTTGCGGCGACCCGAGCAACACCGACCAGACGAACACCCTGGATGTCGAGGGCGTTATCGTCACGGACCCCGATGGTCAGGACAATTTCGACGAGTACACGCTCAACGGCGTGGCCGTCACGGACGGGCGTCTGTCGATCAAACCGGCGACCGGCGCCTCCAATGCCAAGATCTGTTTTATCGACATCACGCAGGTTATTGCGCCGACGAAGGCGAGGAACCCGTCGCCTGCGGACGCCGCCACGGATGTTGCACGGGATGCAGCCCTGAGCTGGACCGCACCGGACGGCGTGACCCAGCACCATGTGTTCCTGGGCACCGGTCTCGATGAAGTCGCCAACGCCACCGGCGGCGTCCAGACGGCCGAGGCGACCTATGAGCCCGAAGGCCTGGTTTACGGCCAGACCTACTACTGGCGCGTCGACGAGGTCAACGGCGCCGACGGCAAAGTCACCAAAGGCGACATCTGGTCGTTCACCGTCGAGACCTTCAGCTACCCGATCACGAAAGTCATCGCCACCGCCTCCAGCTCGCAGGCGGCCATGGGACCGGAGAACACCGTCGGCGGCGTCGGTCTCAATGCCAGCGATCAGCACTCCACCGACCCCAAGCAGATGTGGCTCAGCGGCGACGTCACGCCCGCCTGGATTCAGTACGAGTTCGACAAGGCCTATAAGCTGGACAAGCTGTCGGTTTGGAACTCCAACCAGATGATCGAGGCCTTCGTCGGTTTCGGCGTCAAGGGCGTCACGGTCGAGTACTCGACCGACGGCAGCGTCTGGACGGCGTTGTCCGGCGTGCCCGAGTTCGCCCAGGCCCCCGGCACGGCCACCTATGCGGCCGACACCATCGTCGACTTCGGCGGCACGATCGCCAAGTACGTCAAACTGACGGTCAACAGCACCTGGGGCGGCGTCGGCAAGGGCAGCCTGAGCGAGGTGCGGTTCTTCTACATCCCGGTTCAGGCGTTCCAGCCTGTTCCGGCCGATGCGGCCACCGGCGTCGAACTCGATGCCACGCTGAACTGGCGTCCGGGACGCGAAGCCGGTTCGCACAAGGTGTACTTCGGCAAGGACGAGAACGCAGTGGCCGGCGCCGCGGTGGCGGCCAAGACCGTGGCCGATCACAGCTTCACCCCTGCGACCATGGATCTGGCGAGCACCTACTACTGGCGCGTCGACGAGGTCAACGGCACGAACGTCACCGCAGGCGACGTTTGGAGCTTCACCACCCGCACGTTCCTCGTCGTCGATGACTTCGAGAGCTACACCGACGACGAAGGTTCGCGCATCTACGAGTCCTGGATCGACGGCATGACCGACGGCAAGAGCGGTTCGACGGTCGGCCACCTGGAGGCCCCGTTCGCCGAGAAGACGATCGTCCACGGCGGCGCGCAGGCGATGCCCATGACGTACGACAACACGAAAATGGCGACGTCCGAAGCCACGCTGACGTTCGACGCGGCCCAGAACTGGACCGCCAGCGGGGTCAAGAGCCTCTCGTTGTTCTTCCGAGGCGCGGCTGAGAACACCGGAAACGCCAAGCTGTACGTCAAGGTCAACGGCGTCAAGGTCGCCTACAATGGCGACGCGGCCGACATCACCAAGGCCGCGTGGGTGGCGTGGAACATCGACCTGTCCAAAGTCGGCGGGAATCTGAACAAGGTGACCGGTCTGACAGTCGGCGTCGAGGGCGCCGGCAGCGCGGGCATTATCTACATCGACGATATCGGCCTCTATTCCACGGTGGCCGCTTCCGCCCAGGCGCCGGTCATCACGGCCGTCGTGCGGGCCAACGGCCAGCCGGGCACCAGGACCGACGCGTCGCCCATCACGGCGTTTACCGACAGCACGACGCCGCTGTTCCTCGTCGGCGGTCTCCGCGACGGGGCCACGGTTTTCTCGGATCGCCCCTATCCGTGGGCCAACACGCCTGCTGAGCTGGTCGGCGCCGACTACATTCTGATGTTCAATCAGGATAAGACCGCCGGCGAGACCGACGTGACGTACAAGGTGACCCTGGCTCGGGCCGCGACCGTGTACCTCACCTGCGACGATCGCATCACGGATCAGCAGGCCGCGGTCGACAAGGTCGTTGCGGCGTTCGCCAAGGCCGGGCAGTTCAAGAAGACCGCCCTGAAGCTCTACATCCGTGAGAGCGCCACGGTGGACCGTCCGATGAGCGTGTTCGCAGCCGACCTGGCCGCCGGCACTTACGTCTTCGGCGCCCAGGATACGGGTTACAACTTCTACACGATCGCCGCGATCGGCAAGTAGAAGTCAATCGCGTCAAGTGTCCGGCGTTTCCGCCGGACGTGAAGTGGTTCTCGGCTCTCCTTCCTGCCCTTCGGGGCAGGAAGGAGAGCCAAACATGCAGAAGCGACAGAATCGGCCCCACGCCCTGTGAGGCCGGGAGCACCCCGCGGTGATCCACACCTCAGCATCGTCACCGCGTCTCGTATAGGAGCGACAACTGGCTCCGGTTCGGCGGCGGCAGCGTCGTCGGAAGGGGGCAGATTTGTTGGATGGGCGGCGGGACCGGCGCATTGGCGTCCGAGTCTTGTGCCCGAAGGTCGTGTGGCCCACGCGATCGGTTCTCGAACAAGGGCAGAGTGTGGTGCGGATTTCCGGGATCTGCCGTGCTTACGGCGGGCGATGGCCCTGCGTTCCTTCGCACGGGACTTCTTTCGTCAACGCAGATCCTCGCAAGCCCGGAACCCGCCGGCATATTCAATCCAGGAACGCTTGAGTGGTCGATTGCTGACGTCTGCGTCCGTCCGCATCGAAGGACGACCTCAGGGGGTCTTTCCCTGTTGGCCGGTCGCATCAACCGTTTTTCTCGTGTGTGTGGGATCGAAGGAGAACTAGTATGTGCCGCAAATCGCTCATTCTATCGATGTTGGCGCTGGGCTTGCTGGTCGGCTCGGCGCAGGCCCAGTTGATCACGGGACTTGCCCATCGGAATACGGACACGGATGCCCCGGAAACGCCGCTGGTGGGGGCCGCTCCGCTGGCGGAGGGCTCCGTCACCTTCCTGGATCGGGTCCACATCTACAAGGATGTCCCGGATCTCGTGCTCGGCGCCGAGTACATCATGCTGGCCAACGACAACAAGAACCAGGGGACGTATGAGCTCGACGTCACCGTGTCGAAGGACGCCACGATTTTCGTGTTCGTGGACAACCGCATGGGCGGCGCCGCGGGCGGCAAAGGGGTGAACCCCATCATCACGGGCATGCCCTGGTTGACGAGCCTGGGGTTCGTCGACACAGGGGCGGACATCGGCATCGACGAATCCGCTGATGGGAGCATCAACCAGTATTTCTCCATCTTCGCTCTGGACGTCAAACGCGGCACGATCACGCTGGGCGGCTGCACCTCGGGCCACAGCGGGAACATGCTGGGCGTGGCGGCCAAGCCGCGGATGTCGGGGTCGCTGGCCAGCGAACCCATGCCCGACGACGGCGCCAAGGACGTCCCTCGCGACGTTCAGCTTCGCTGGACCGCCGGCGAAGGGGCGACCGTCCGCAATGTGTACTTGGGCGTCAGCTTCGCCGACGTCAATGACGCCGCGTTGGCCGATGCGGTCAGCCAGGGCCAGGCGGACGCGGCCTATCAGCCCAAGAACGTCCTCGCCTACGGTCAGACCTACTATTGGCGCGTGGATGAGGTCAACAGCGCCGACGGCAAGGTGACCAAGGGGTTGGTGTGGACGTTCACCGTCGAGCCATACGCATATCCGATCGCGAATGTGACGGCCACAGCCTCCAGCGGCCAGCCGAGCATGGGGCCCGAGAAGACGGTCGACGGTTCCGGGCTCGACGCCACCGGCCTTCTGCATTCCAGTGACCCCAAGGACATGTGGACCAGCGGCGGCGGGGCGACGAACTGGATTCAGTTCCAGTTCGATGCTGCGTACAAACTGCATGAGATGTGGGTCTGGAACTCCAACCAATTGATCGAAGGCCTCGTCGGATTCGGCGCCAAGACTGTCAAGGTGGAATACTCGGTCGACGGCGCGGCGTGGACGGAACTGGCCGGTGCGTCCGAGTTCAACAGGGCGCCGGGCCAGCCTGGGGCTTCCCACGATACAACGGTCGACTTCGGCGGCGTCGTGGCGAAATATGTCAAAGTGACGATCCTCGCCAGTTGGGGCGGCCTGCCGACCGCCAGCCTGAGCGAGGTCCGGTTCTTCTTCATTCCGGTCCAGGCCCGCGAGCCTGTCCCGGGGGTCGGCGCCGCGGGCGTCGATCTGGATGCGGTGCTGACCTGGCGTCCCGGCCGCGAGGCCGCTTCGCACAAGGTCTACTTCGGCGCGGATGTGGACGCGGTGACCGCCGGCACGGCGGCCGCTCAGACTGTGACTGACCACAGCTTCAACCCCTCGGCGGTGGAGTTCGGAAAGACCTACTACTGGCGCGTCGACGAGGTCAACAACGCCGAGACGCCCAGCGTGTATGAGGGAGCCGTCTGGAGCTACATCACCCGCGAATACGCGGTCATCGACGATTTCGAAGGCTACACCGACGACGAGGGCAGCCGGATCTACGAGTCCTGGACCGACGGCGTCACCGACGGCAAGAGCGGCTCGACCGTCGGTTATCTGGAGGCTCCCTTCGCCGAGCGGAAGATCATCCACGCCGGCAAGCAGTCGATGCCTCTGCAGTACGACAACTCGGCGGGCTTCTCGCTCTCGGAAGCCGAACTGGCTTTCGACACGGCCCAGAACTGGACCGGCAACGGCGCCGACAGCTTCGTCCTGTGGTTCCGCGGCCAGACGCCGGGCTTCGTCGAACTGCCCAACGGCAACATCCTCATGAACGGCGTCGGCGCCGACATCTGGGGCACCTCGGATGCCTTCCGGTTGGCCTACAAGAGCCTCAATGGCGACGGCACGATCGTGGCCCGCGTCGAGAGCATCTCCAACAGCAACGCCTGGGCCAAGGGCGGCGTGATGATTCGCCAGAGCATCGAGCCCGGCTCGGTCCACGCCTTCATGCCCATCACCCCGGGCGGCAGCAGCGGCGGCAACGGCGCCAGCTTCCAGCGTCGGCTCACAGCCGGCGGGGACTCGACCAACAACGACAACACCGGCGCGGTCGTGGCCGCTCCGTACTGGGTGAAGGTCGAGCGCAAGGGCAACGCCTTCTCGGGATTCATCTCCCCGGACGGCAAGACCTGGACGCAGTTGGGCACCGCCCAGATGATCACGATGACCGGTCCGGTTCTGATCGGCCTGGCTCTGTGCAGCCACGACGCCGCAGTCCCCACCGGCGCGGAGTTCTCCAACGTCGCCATGACCGGCAACGTGACCGGCGCCTGGCAAGTGGCCGAGATCGGCGTCGCCCAGCCCGCGGGCAACTCGGTTGAGGGCCTGTATCTGTCGGTCAAGGACAGCGCGGGCAAGACGAAAGTCGTGCAGCATCCGAACGCCGCGGCCACAGGGAGCATGTCGTGGCAGGAGTGGAAGATCCCGCTGAGCGAGTTCACCTCCGCGGGCGTCAAGATGAACGCGGTCAAGTCGCTGGTGATTGGCGTGGGCAACAAGGCCGCTCCGGTCAAGGGCGGCGTCGGCACGGTGTACATCGACGACATCGGTTTCGGACGTCCGATCGCGAAATGATCGAACGCGCAAAGCAGGCGGTGGGCGGCGGCGCTCACCCCAATTGCACACTGGCCGCGGCTCCGGGGCGCATCCCCGGGGTCGCGGCTTTTTTGCTTGACGGGCCGTCGGCCCGATGATACCACGTGCAAAACTTGCATGATTCACGTCGATGCTGATCTGCGGGGATGGTTGGGCGATGGCAAAGGTCACACTGAAGCGGATTGCGAGGAAGGCAGGGTTCTCGGAGGCCACCGTGTCGAGGGTGTTGAGCGGCCGGGGGAGTGTCTACAAGATCCGGCCGGAAACCGAGCAGGCGATCTTCGAGACCGCCCGGCGGCTGGGATACACTCACGGACACAACGTCTTCAAGCCCAAGCCCCTCAGGACCCGGACGCTCGGGCTGGTGATCCCGGACCTTTCCCATTTCTTTCTGGGCCGGCTGGCCCGCACGATCGTGTCCCGCGCCGCGGCGTCCGGACTTTCGGTTCTGGTGTGCGACACCCTGGAGGACACGGACACGGAGATTCAGCAGATCGAGCAACTGCTTGATCGGGACATCGACGGCCTGCTCATCCTGCCGGTCGGGAAGGAATGGGACCACATCGCGAGGTTGTCCCACCGAGGCCTCCCGGTGGTTGTCGTCGACCGAATCGTCCCGGATGTGGGGTGCCACTGCGTGGGGGTGGACAACTACAAGGGCGCCTTCGAGGCGGTCGAGCATCTGATCGAATCGGGGTACCGCCGGATCGGCTGCATCCAGCGTCTTCCCCATTCCTGGATCAACGATGAACGGATTCGGGGATATCGCGACGTCCACGCCAGGCACGGCATCGCTGTGGACGACCGTCTGATCATCGGCGACCTCTACGGCCAGCAGAACGGCTATTTGGAAACCAAGCGGCTCCTGCAGATGGACCCTCGGCCGGACGCGATCTTCGCCCTGAGCCACCTGGTCACGCTGGGCGCGTTGCGGGCCCTCCGCGAGCATGGGATCGCCATCCCCGGCCAGATGGGGCTGATCGGCTTCGACGACATGCCCAACGCGGAGTACTTCGACTGTCCCGTCACCACGGTCCGACAGCCGATCGACGAGATGGCGGCCCTGGCCGTCACGCTCCTGATCGAGCAGATCGAGTCGCAGGGGGCGGTGGACCCGGTGACGATCAAGCTGCCCACCGAACTGATTCGCCGCCGGTCGGTTTGACCCGTCTGCAAGCCGTCCTGCGCGTTGTTCATCCTCGTCTCTTCGCTCGTTCAACGTCGGATGCCGTTTCGTTCCGCTGGTTTGCGTCCAGGAAGGCTTTTCCTTGCAGGAGAGAAGTTTTTTCCGGTTGCCGGAGGAAGCCACGTCGGGCGTTCCGCGGTTCTGACGGTTTTCGCAGGGGTGCGCCGTACATGCGGCGGTTTGGCACGGAATCTGCTGTCTCATGGGCGTTGGTGAACGCACGAGGCAATACAGGACTTAGGGAAGGGCACATTATGTCGATCTCGGCAGTAGACCGGTCGTTGGCGTCGGCCTTGAATCAAATCTATGGCGGCAACGGGACCAGCAAGACCCAGGCGAGCACGGGAACCTCTTCGACGGAGGATTCGACGCTGCTTTCGCCTGAGGCGATGCAACTGTCGTCCCTGTTCGGAACCAACTCCGGGCAGGCGATCACGCTGAACGACCTGGTGGCGTTCGCGAACAAGAAGCTGGAGGAGTTCCAGAAGAAGCTCAAGGAACTTCTGGAGGCCAACGGGATCGACAGCTCAAAACCGGTTTCCCTGGCCGAAAAGTCCGGCAGCGGCGATCTTGAGGTCACGAACGACCATCCGGATGCGGACAAGATCGAGCAGTTGCTCGCGGAGAACCCCGAGTTGGTCAATCTCTACAAGACGGCCACCGCCACCCTGGAGATCGCCAAGCACAGCGAGGCCCAGAGCCGGTTTGCGGAGGCCTATGAGAGCAACCCGCTGGCCGCGACCGCCCAGTACAGCTATCTGTTCAACAGCCAGTACGATGCCCGGGTCACCTTCAGCGAGACCGGATACGACGTCTCCTACGTCCAGGTGCCGCGCGCATCGTCTCTCGATTGAAAAAAAACTCATCATTTCTGTCACCGCCGGTGGATTTTCTGCTACTATGGGGGTGGATAAGCAGCCGGTGCAACCTCGGCTCGTGGAGGTCCGGGAGGTCCTGTCGTCTGGATTCTTGACGGAGAGGGGTTGTCGTACGCCGGTTCTGTGCGGTTATTAGACAGATTCTGCTTTGGGAGAAGATCGAGCCCGGGCTGAAAGACAACGGAGCCGAGAATGGTGTGGTTTCTCGATAGGGCGGCGGCCCTTCGCATTTCCTAAGGGGGTTATTGCGGCTTCGGCGTCGGGTTTGAGA
>JAAYVJ010000047.1 GCA_012517265.1 Planctomycetota bacterium
CGGTTGTGCAGGAAGAACACCTGGCCCTCGCGGTTGAGCTCGCGATAGATCGCCTTGCGAATCAGGTCCTGGTTGTACGTCGTAACGCTGGTGACGATGCTCCGGCGGTCCAGCGGCGCGGTGGTCAGCGAGCTGATGTCCCGCAGGCCCAGCAGCGCCATGTGCAGCGTGCGGGGAATGGGGGTAGCGGTCATCGTCAGGATGTCCACGTTGACCCGCATGCGTTTGAGCCGCTCCTTGTGATCGACGCCGAACCGCTGCTCCTCGTCGATGATCAAGAGACCCAGGTCCTTGAACGCGACGTCGCTGCTGAGGAGGCGGTGCGTGCCGATCAGGATGTCCACCTCGCCGCGCTTGGCCTTGGCCAGGATCTCCTTGGCCTGGCGGCCCGTCTTGAAGCGGTTGAGGACCTCGATGGCGACGGGGAAGTCGGCGAACCGCTCGCCGAACGTCCGCCCATGCTGAACCGAGAGCACGGTCGTCGGCACGAGCACGGCCACCTGCTTGCCGTTTTCGACTGCCTTGAACGCGGCCCGCATGGCCAGCTCGGTCTTGCCGTAGCCGACGTCGCCGCAGAGGAGCCGGTCCATGGCGATGGGCTCCTGCATGTCGGCCTTGATCTCGCGGATCGCGTTGATTTGGTCGGGCGTCTCCTGGTACGGGAACGACTCCTCGAACTCCATCTGCCATTGGGAGTCCGGCTCGTACGCGATGCCGCCGATCGCCTGGCGTTTGGCCTGGACCTCCAGCAGTTCGGCCGCCAGATCGCGGACGGACTCGGCGACCTTCTCCTTCTGCCTCTGCCATTTCTTCGTGCCCACCTTGCTCAGCGCGGGCCGCTTGGGACTGGTCCCGATGTACTTCTGGATCAGGGCGATGTTCTGGACGGAAACGTGGATCTTGACGCTGTCGGCGTACTCGATGGAGAGATACTCCGCCCGGCCTCCCTTCTCCTCGATGGTCTCGGTGCCCAGGAACTTGCCGACGCCGTGGGAGGCGTGGACGACGTACTCCCCCGGCTGCAAGTCGGCCAGCGAGTCCACCGGCGCGGTCGCGCGGGCCGGCCGTTCCCGCCGACGCAGGGCGTACTGGCCGAACAGCTCGTGGTGGCTGACGACGATCGTATTGAGCGACTCGACGACGAAGCCCTGGTGGACGTAGCCGAGCAGGAGCTGGAAGCTGCGAGGGACCTCGCCTGTAATCTCCCTGACGATCTCGGTGACGCGAGCAATCTCCGCGGGACTCTCGCAATAGAGCCGAATGTCGCTGCCTTCCTTGGTTCGCTCAAGCAGTTCTTCGAGGGCCGCCTTGTGCCCGGCCCACAGCGAGGTGGCCTTTCGCTCGAACTGCTGGACGCTCTTGATCCCGACGGCAAGCGGCCCCCGATCCGCGCAGTCGGCGCCGTCCCCTGCGTTTTCGCCCGTCGCGAATCGGCAGATATGCAACTGCGTGAGCCTCGCGACGGAATTGTGGATCTCGGTCCACGGGTACAGACGCTCCGGCCGCTCGATGCGGGTCAGGAACACCTTGGCCACTTCCTCGACGTCCGCAGGCTCCTCGAGGACGACGATGGCGTCCTCCGGCAGAATGTTCGGGAACAGCTCCCGCTGCTCGATCACCGCCCCGCTGGCGGCCGCGACGACGTGAATGCCGGCGATCTCCTGGGTCGACCGCTGCGTGTCGAGATTGATCTGGCGGATGCTCTCGACGGTGTCGCCGAAGAACTCGATGCGGACGGCCTGGGATTGGGGGGCCACAGGGACATCACCTTGCGGCTGCCCTCCCTCCGTGTCAGGGCGGGCACGGGGACCCGCCCCTGCGGCCAGCGGCGCGTAGATGTCGATGATGCCGCCGCGGCGGGCGAACTGGCCGGGCAGATCCACCGCGTCGACCCGCTCGAAGTTGTTCTTCACGAGCCATTCGATCACGCCCTCCGGATCCACGACGTCATTGCGATTCACCCGGAGCGCGCTTTCCCGCAAGACCGAAGGCTTGGGAATCGGCTGGCACAGAGCCTGCACCGGCGCGGCGACGACAAGGCCCTTGAGCCCCCCGCCGGCCTCCGCCAGCATCGAGACGATCCGCAGCCGCTCGGCCCGGGTCTCATCCGTCGCGTCGGCCAGATCCTCCTCGCCCTCCCAGGCGGGCAGCAGCTCGACCCGCTCGACGCCGAAGGTCTTGAGATCGTCATAGGCTCGGTCGGCGTCGTCGATGTGGGCGCAGAGGTGAAGGACCGGCCGGCGGAGTGTCTTGGAGATGTGCGAGGTCAGCAGGCGCGCAAAGGAACCCCACGTCCCCTCGACTTTCACCGGCCCATTGGCCTGGCTCAGTCGGGCGACGATCTCACAGACCACCTTGTCGCGCACCAGATCCATAGACGGTTCTGCGGGCATCACTATACCCGCGTGGGTCAGTCTCGGCGAGCCAGAACCGGCCGGGAAGGCCCCGCCCTATCGTCGGCAGGAATCCGGTCCCGCTTTGCCTGGCCTGGGGGAAACCTCGCGTATCAGTACCGCTGCAAAGGGAACGTGGTTCACTGCGCGGCGATCCAAACACCCTAGGCAGAACAAGGGCCCGCACCGACATCGCGTCGGCGCAGGCCCTTGCGAGTCTATCCGGATTTCGCGCCTGGGCGGTCCTTACAGTCCCTGCTCCTTGAGCCTCTGCAAGACGCCCTTGGCGGTCTTGACGACATTATCGGGCGTCAGGCCGAAAGCCTCGAAACACTGTTTGTACGGAGCGGAAGCCCCGAACCGGTTCAACCCCACGAAGGCACCGTAGTCGCCCAGCCAACGGTGCCAGCCGAAGTCGGTGGCGGCCTCGATGCCGACGCGGGCCTTCACCTGCGGCGGAATCACGGAGTTGCGGTATTTCTCGTCCTGCTTCTCAAACAGCGCCCAGCACGGCATGCTCACAACCTGGGAGGCAATGCCTTCAGCGTCGAGTTTGGCGGCGGCTTCCAGGGCGATCTGGACCTCCGAGCCGCTGGCCATGAGGATCACCTGGGGGTCGCCCCGGCTGGTCAGGACGTACGCCCCCCGGCTGAGGTTCGCCGCCGAGGCGTAGCGGTTTTGATCGATCACCGGTATCCCCTGGCGGCTCAGGAGCAGGCCGACGGGCCGATCCGGATGCTCGAAGATGTACTTCCAGGCCTGTGCCGTTTCGTTGGCGTCCGCCGGACGGATGACCAGCAGATCGGGGATCGCCCGCAGGGCCGCGAAGTGCTCGACCGGCTGATGGGTCGGGCCGTCTTCGCCCAGGCCGATGCTGTCGTGGGTCCAGACGAAGATCGAAGGATAGTGCGACAGGGCCGCGACGCGGACCGCGCCCCGCATGTAGTCGGAGAAGACCAGGAACGTCCCGCCGTACGCCCGGAGCATGCGGGAGACGCTGATGCCGTTCATGATCGCGCCCATGGCGTGCTCGCGGACGCCGTATCGGATGTACCGGCCATGGCGGGAATCCTTCTGGAAGTCGACCGCGCCGGCGAACCGCGTGTTGTTCGACGGGGTCAGGTCCGCGGAGCCGCCCAGGACCATCGGCATCTTGGGCATGAGCGCGTCGAGCACCTTGCCGGAGGCCTCGCGAGTGGCCAGCGGCTTGCCGGGCTCGAATTTCGGCAAGATCGTATCGAGTTTGACGGGCAGCTTGCCCTCGGCGGCGTCGCGGAACTCTTTCGCCAGCTCGGGATATTTCTCGGCGTACTGCTCAAACAAGGCATTCCACTGCCTCTCGGCCTCGGCCCCGCGCTCGACGGCCTGTCGCATGTGGTTGGCGACCTTCTCCGGCACGTGGAATTGCACGTTCGGGTCCCAGCCGAACTTCTCCTTCATCGCCCGGATCTCGGCTTCGCCCAAGGGGGCGCCGTGCGCCTTGGCGGTGTCCTGCATCGTCGGGGCGCCGTAGGCGATGTGCGTGCGGAGCTGGATCATCGAGGGCCGCTCGACCTCGCTCTTGGCGTTGATCAGGGCCCGCTCGAACTTCTTCATGTTGTTGCCGTCGCCGTCGACCTTCTGCACGTGCCAGTTGTAGGCCTGGAACCGCTTGGCCCGGTCCTCGGTGAACGACAGGTCGGTCGCGCCGTCGATGCTGATGTGATTGTCGTCGTAGACGACCACCAGGTTGTCCAGCCCCAGGTGCCCGGCCAGCGAGCAGGCCTCGGAGGCGATGCCTTCCTGCAGGTCGCCGTCGCCGGCGAAAACGTAGATCTTGTAGTCGATGATCGGGAATCCCTCGCGGTTGAAGTGGTTGGCGAGATACTTCTGGGCGATGGCCATGCCGACGGCGTTGGAAATGCCCTGGCCCAGCGGGCCGGTGGTCGCTTCGATGCCCAGCGCCGGGTTGTATTCAGGATGTCCCGGCGTCTTGCTTTCCCACTGCCGAAATCGCTTCAGTTCGTCGAGCGAGATGTCGTAGCCGGTCAGATGGAGCAGAGAGTACAGCAGCATGCTGCCGTGCCCGCCGGAAAGAACGAACCGGTCGCGGTTTTGCCACTGCGGATTGGCGGGGTTGTGACGGAGGTGCCGGTCCCACACGACGAACGCGGCCGGGGCCATGCCCATCGGCATCCCCGGGTGGCCGCTCTTGGCCTTCTCGACCCCGTCCACCGCCAGAAAGCGAATCGTATCGACGCACAATTGATCAAGCTTGTTCAAACCCGGATTGGCCATCGTGATTTCCCAAAACAAAAGGCACAGATCTTAGCATTCCGCGATAAAACGAGGGCTTTAGAATACCAGCCCGGGTCCTCGCTGACAAGCGCTTTCCGCCGCCCGGGAGCCGCGACCGAACCGATCCCCCGCTGCTTGGGGGTATCCTCGGGCCAGTCGATTCGACACACTGGGGACGATCCTGGTCCCGAATGGATCTGAAGGAAAAAAGCGACCATGAATCCCGTGCGTGCGGCAATCCTGTCGGGGACGTGTCTGTTGTCCCCAGCCCTCTACGCCGAGCAGGCGACCACGCCCTGCGACCGGGCGAGGCACGGTTTTCAGGCCAGAAAAATGTTTGGCAAGACCCGGCGGCGGCGTGTATACTTCACGGCTTGTTCCGAAATGGTCACTGTGGTCTTCTCTTTGGTCGCTCGTAAGATGATTCTAACACAGATACTTCAGCCAACATGTGTCAAGGTTCCGCTGCAAGGCAAAGACAAATATGCGGTCATCACGGAGCTGGTGAACCTTCTCGATGAGAATAAGCTCATCCAGAATCGCCAGATGGTTCTGGACGCGGTTTTCACCCGGGAGCAGACGCGGAGCACGGGCATCGGCTCCGGCATCGCCATCCCGCACGGCAAGTGCAGCGCCGCCAAGGAATTGGTCATGGCTCTGGGGGTAGCCCAGAACTCGATCGACTTCGACAGCGTCGACGGCAAGCCGGTCTCGATCGTCATCCTGCTGGTTTCGCCGCAGGATCAGACCGGGCCGCACATCCAGGCTTTGGCCCGGATCAGCCGGTTGATGATGGACGAGGAATTCAAGTCGTCGCTGGAAAAGGCGCCCTCCTCCGAAGCCGCCTATAAGCTCATGAGCGAGCGAGAGAGCAGGTAACAGGGAACCGACCATTTGCGATTTGCTTTTGCGATTTGGCTTCGCCAATCCCCCTGCACGCGGGCATCGCGGAGCCAAATCGCAAATCGTCAATAGCAATTCGTAAATCGCTCAGTTCTTCTCCCACAGAACCAGACCCATCTCGAACGGATTGCTCTGGTCGGGGTGGCTGGGCAGAACCCGCACGGCCACGCCATGCTGGCCGGCCGCCCGGCATTCCATTCGGCCGGTGAACCAGTGTTCGCCATCGTCGCCGGCTTTCTCTTCGTAGGTCATCGGGAGCGCCATCCCCTCTCGGATGTTTCCCCACGAGTCCGTCGGGCCGTGATAGAGTTCGACGTTGACGTCCTGCGGCCGGACCCGTCCCAGCCGGATTAAGGCCCGCACGGTCAGCTCCGCGCCCACCTTCATCTGCGGCTGGCGGGGATTGAGTTCTTCGCCGCCGTCGCTGTTGCCGGAGTTCATCGTCACTTCCCTCACGGCGAACTCGTGCCACGCGTGGCGGATCTCCGACTTCCATTGCGCCAGCGCCCTGACCCGGTCGGTGGAATGGCCCGCGAGCTGGCCGTATCGCGTCGCCGCCGGACAGTAGAACCGCCGGGCGTACTCGGCCAGCATCCGGTGCGTGTTGAACCGGGGCGCGACGTGCTTGACGCAGGCTTTCATTCTTTGGATCCAGGCCCGCGGCAGGTTGTCGGCCGACCGGGCATAGAACAGCGGCACGATCTCGTTTTCGAGCACATTGTACAACGCCTGCGACTCGACCGTGTCCTGGTATTCCAGATTCTCGTAGTTCTCGCCGGCGCCGATGATCCAGCCGCCGTCGGGAATGTAGCCTTCGCACCACCAGCCGTCGAGCGTGCTGAGGTTCAGAACGCCGTTGGCCGCGGCCTTCATGCCGCTGGTGCCGCTGGCCTCCATGGGCCTGCGCGGATTGTTCAGCCAGATGTCGACGCCACGAACGAGATACCGGGCGACGTCGATGTCGTAGTCCTCCAGAAAGACGATCCGCCGCCGGACCGTGTCCTGAGAGGCGAAGTGGACGATGTTGCGGATGATCTCCTTGCCGGCGTGATCCTTCGGGTGCGCCTTGCCGGCGAAGATGAACTGGACGGGTCGCTCCGAGTCGTTGAGCATCCGAATCAGACGGTCTGTGTCGCGCAGGAGCAGGTCGCCGCGTTTGTACGTGACGAAGCGGCGTGCGAAACCGACCGTCAGCACGTCGGGATCCAGAGCCTCCTCGGCCTGCCGCAGTTCGCCCTGGCAGGTCCCGCGCCGCTGCATTTGAGCCATCAGCCGTTTGCGGGCGAAGACGATCAACTGATGCTTGCACCGCTGATGCGCGTTCCAAAGCTCTTCGTCGGGAATGTGGTCCACCTGATCCCAGGCCGACTTGTCGAACACCGTGGACGACCACGTGGGGCCGAGGTATCGCTCGTAGAGGGCGGAGATCTCATCGGACAGCCACGTCTTGAGGTGGATGCCGTTGGTGATCGAGATGATGGGGACTTCCCTGGACGGCAAACCCGGCCAGAGCGAGCCCCAGACCTCGCGGGAGATCTGGGCGTGCAGCTTGCTGACGCCGTTGAGATAGCTGCTCAGCTTGATCGCCAGCACGGGCATCTTGAACGGTTCGTTCTCATCGTCCGGCAGGATCCGGCCGAGCGAGAGGAACTGCTTGCGGTTGATACCCAGGTGCGGGAAGTAGCCGCCGAAGTACTTGTCCATCAGCTCGACCTCGAACTCGTCGAGACCGGCCTTGACGATCGTGTGCGTGGTGAAGACGTTGCCCGAGCGGGTAGCCTCGACCGCCTCGTCGAAACTGATGTTCATGGTGCTTCGAATCTGGCGGATTCGTTCGAGCGCCATGAAGGCGGCGTGTCCCTCGTTCATGTGGCAGACCGACGGGGCAATGCCCATGGCCGTCAGGGCCTTCATGCCGCCGATGCCCAGCAGAATCTCCTGGCGGATTCGCAACTCGCGGTCGCCGCCGTAGAGGCTGCTGGTGATCATGCGGTCGCCGCCGGAGTTGGCGGAGATGTTGGTGTCCAGCAGGTAGAGCTTGATCCGCCCGACCGTGACACACCAGATCTGCGCCTGGACCGAGCGGCCCGGGTACTCGACGCTGATCGTCAGTGGGCGGCCGCTGGGCTTGCGCACCAGTTCGATGGGCATGTTGAACGGATCGTTCTCGCCGTACGCTTCCTGCTGCCAGCCGTCGAGGTTGAGATATTGACGGAAGTAACCCTTTTGGTACATCAGGCCAATGCCGACGAGCGGAATGCCCAGATCTGAGGCGCTCTTGAGGTGATCGCCGGCCAGAATTCCCAGGCCACCTGCGTAGATCGGCAGACATTCGTGCAGGCCGAACTCTGCGCTGAAGTAGGCGATGGTCGTTTCCGGGTTCTCGCCGCAGGCCTTCTGATACCAGGTCGGCGCGTGCAGATACTCTTCCAGAGCCTCCGAAGCACGTCGCAGCTCGTGCAAGAAACTCTCGTTCTGCGAGAGGGCCTCCAGCCTCGATTGCGAGACCGTGCCGAGCATCTTCACCGGATTGTGACCGCACGCAGCCCACAGGGCCGGATCGATCCGCTTGAACAACTCGATGAACTGCGGACTCCAGGACCAGTACAGATTCCGGGCCAGAGCGTCCAACTCCATGAGCGACTCGGGCAGCGCCGGCAAGACCGTGAAACTTCGCACACTCGGCATTTCAGCTCCTCACAAACCTTCATCCATCTGCAAATAGACACCGCGCGGGACGCGGCATACCCAGGGCAGTCATCGGCAATCCGCCGCGTGCGCTTAACTGCAAAAGGAAAAGGGATTTGCAGATCGCGACATGTCCCTCGGCCCGATAATCAAGGCCCTCGCAGGGGAAAGAAAAAAGGCCCATGTAACTCAATACATAGGCCCTTCTCTTAAGTGCCAGCTCACCTCCACCTGTGCCGTGAGAAAGGCGATTGAAGGGAACCCTTACTATCAAGTGGGTGATCGTTGCGTGCGTCCGAAAGTCCTGGCAAGCAGGCGTTTTCGATCCGACAAGACCTGATCTCCCCTAGTACGGGTATAGGTTCCTTCAAATACACGCCTAAGACACGAACACTGCAGGGGTCAGCCTGCAAACTCTATATACCAGATTCACGGCCGCCGGTCAAGGAAATAAGACACCGACCTGCGGCACAGAGGAACGCAAGAACACTGCGTTTCATCCCCATGCGTTATCGGCGTGCGAGGCGATTTGTCTGCAAAAAAAATGCGACCGCTTGACCGCACGTGCAGCTTCAGCACGCTCGCGCAGCTATACAGTCCGCAACTCGGCGTCGACTGCCTTGCCCAGGCTCTCGACGATGGCCTTCTGGTATCCGTCCACCGTCTCGTGCGTGAGCGTGCCGAAATCGTCGCGGAAGCGAAGCGAGAGCGTAACGCTCTTCCTGCCCGGCGCGATGCCCTTGCCTCGATAGATGTCCACGAACCGGACTTCCTCCAACTCGTCGGGAGAAACGCTCTCGATCGCCTGAGCGATCTGGGCCCACGCGGTCTGCTCCGGAACGAGGATGGACAAGTCGCGATCGATGGCCGGGAAGCGAGGAATCGGGCGGATCTTGATCGGTCCGCCCTTGAGAGCCATCAGTTCTTCGAAATCCAGTTCGGCACCGCACGGAGTCAGATCCTTGAAATCGAATTTCTCCCGAACTGTGTCCGAGAAGACTCCGGCCTGCCCGATCTCGCGGCCGTTGACCAGGATGCGAGCGCCGACCTGGGCCCAAACGAACTCCGCCGGCTCGAACCGCACGTCCGCGGTGCGGTTGACCCTGCGAATCAGGCCCTCCACGGCGCCTCGGAGCTGCCGCAGTTCGCCGTCCATCACGAGCGAGACCTTCGCTCCCTCCTTCGGCAGGGAATCCTTCGCCCCGGACGGGACGAACGTATCGGCCATTTCGTAGATGCGGCATGGCAGGTTCTTCGCATTCACGTTCGTCTTGAGCACGCCCAGCAGCGAGCCCAGGAGGGTCTGACGCAGGAGATTGCCCGTCTTGCGAGTGACGTCTCGAACGCCCAGATGCGAAGCCCCCTCGGACGCGAAGAGATCCGCCACGGCACGGTCCACGAAGGTCACGTTGACCGTCTCATAGAAACCACAGCCGTTGAGGAAGGAGCCGATCGCCTCGGACAGCTTCTGCCTGGCGTCGGCGGGCTTGGCCTCGATCTGGATCTTGCTGCCGGTCGAGACCTTGTCGTAACCGTAGACGCGGGCGATCTCCTCGATCAGGTCCACCTCTCGCTGGATGTCGCTTCGCCACGTCGGCGAAACGCAAACGATGGAGCCGTCCTGCAAGCGCGGCTCGAACTTCAGCGACGCCAGGATCTTCATCGCCGCATCCTGAGGCACGTCGATCCCAAGCAGCTTGTTCAGACGGGACAGCCGCATAGAGACCCGACGGGGCTGTGGCTTGCCGGGATAAACGTCCACGACGCCCTTGGCTATCCGGCCGCCGGCCAACTGCACGATGAGCTGGGCCGTTCGCTGCGAGGCCCACTCGATCCGCTCGATATCCACGATCCGCTCGAACCGGTACGAAGCCTCTGAAGGCAGCGAGAGCCGCCGGGAGGTGGTGCGGATGGTGACCGGGGCGAAATGGGCGTCCTCCAGAAGGATCGTCGTCGTCGCGTCGGTCACTTCGGTCTTCAATCCGCCCATGACGCCGGCCAGGGCCACCGGCCGCTCGGCGTCGGCGATCACGAGCATGTCCGGCGTCAGCGTGCACTGGGTTCCGTCGATGCTGACGATCTGCTCGCCCGGCCTGGCCTTCCTCACAATGATCTTGCCGCCCTCGATCGTCGCGAAGTCGAAGGCATGCGGCGGCTGACCGGTCTCCATCATCGCATAGTTGGTCGCGTCGACGACGTTGTTGACGCTCCGCAGGCCGACGGCTTCGAGCCGCTTTCGCACCCAATCCGGCGACGGCCCGACCTTGACGCCCTCGATGACCCTGGCGGTGTACCGACCGCACGCCTGCGGTTCCCGGATTTCCACCTGGACCATGTCCGACGCGGGACGATCCATCTCTTCCAGGCGGACCTCCGGCAATCTGAGTTCCTTGCCGGTCGCGGCGGCCAGTTCCCGGGCGATCCCGATGTGGCTGAGGCAGTCGCCGCGGTTGCTGGTCACTTCCACGTCGATCACCGCGTCGTCCGCTGAAAGCTCGATCCCCTCGCAGGGCAGGCCCAGGTTCATCAGGATCTCGGCGACCTTCTCGGCCGAGAGATCGATATCCACGTAGTCACGAAGCCAGTTGATGGAAACCTTCATGTCGCAAACCCTTACACAGAGCGATTGAAACAGGATAAGGTACCCGCCGTCCCCCTTTCTGTCAACGCCGCGATGATGGGATTCGCCCTGCCCACGCGGGCGGCGCCAGACAGCGGTCCAGTGTCGTCTTGCACTTGTGCCCCCCTTCCGAGCCGTCTCGACTTGCCCGAAGGAACCCGGCGGCCTCCGCTGCGGGGTTGAAAAACAAGGCCCGATCCGGTAGGATGCTCCTCGCAGTGTCCGGCGGCTCCGTATCCGCAGGACGACTGCGATCCAGAGGAAAGACTGTCGATGAGCGACTTTGAACGGTTCGAGCAGTTGATCGAAGGCGGCACGTACTGCATCTCCATCGTGACGCACGAGGAACGGTATGCGCTGGAGATCATCCGCAAGACCGCGGCCAAATTCAAACGCGACCTGTGGGTGTGGTCCATCGCGGACGGCGTCCGGGACGGCGCCATCGACGGCGGTCCGTGCATCGCCGACACGGACGTCCCGGCGGCCGGGCTGCTCAACCTGTCCCAGGCCCGGCCGGGCTCGATCTGCGTCACGCTCGACCTGGCCGACCACCTCAAGAGCGCCAAGGCCCTCCGCATCCTCCGCGATCTGGTCGACAACTTCCACAAGACCGGCATCACCATCGTGATGATCGACAGCGCCGCCAACCTGCCCGACGTGATCAAGACCTACGCCAGGCCGTTCGAGATTTCATACCCCGACGAGCAGGAACTCCAGCAGATCATCAAGGCCACACTCCAGCGGCTCCACCGCAAGAAGCCCATCGAGGTCGGCATCACACAGCGGGGGCTCGACACCATCGTCCGCAATCTCAGGGGTCTGACCCGCCGCCAGGCGGTGCGGGTCATCAGCGACGCGGTGGCTCTCGACCAGACCTTCAACGACGACGACATCAACCTCATCATCGCCAACAAGCGGCGCATGATCCAGCAAGGCGGCCTGCTCGAATACATCCAGACGCCGCTGGACCTCGACGAAATCGGCGGCATGAGCAATCTGAAGAAATGGCTCAACCACCGCAAGGACGTGTTCAGCCCCGAGGCCAAAGCGTTCGGCATCGTCCCGCCCAAGGGCGTGCTCATGCTGGGCGTCCAGGGGGCGGGCAAGAGCCTGTGCGCCAAGGCGATCGCCACGGCCTGGCAGCAGCCGCTGCTACGGCTCGATCCCAGCACGCTCTACGCCAGCTACATCGGGGAATCCGAAAAGAACCTCCGCGAGGCACTGCGCCAGACGGAGATGATGGCCCCGGTGATCCTGTGGATCGACGAAATCGAGAAGGCGTTCGCCTCGGCCGCCAGCCGAAGCGCGGACGGCGGGCTTTCGCAACGCATGTTCGGCACCCTGCTCA
>JAAYVJ010000004.1 GCA_012517265.1 Planctomycetota bacterium
CTGCTCAGAATGTGAAATGTGTAGGTCTGACACCCGGAACGCGCCAGCCATCGTCTCGATCCCCTCACGGACAATCTCCTCGTTCCGAGCGACTGCCAATGAACTCCCATCGGCGTCTCTCATGGGAGACGCTCCCTGGGACGCTTCTGTGACAGCCGGCTTCGCATCTTGGATTATTCGAGCGGAGATGCCAACAGGACAATCCAAGCGCAAAGGCTCTCCCTCGATGCTCGATAACGCCTCCCGGCGTCACTACGAACAGGAACCGACGGAGGCTACTTGGTTGTTCGCAGAACCGCGGGCTTGATCGTCCAGACCTGGAGTTTGGCCAGTTCCATCATGTGCGGGGCACTGAAGCCCTTGGGTAAGATGACCCAGCCCCACAGGCCGGGGCGGTCGTCGGAGACGTACTTCTTGGCGGCCAGTTCGCCCTTCTGCAAAGCGATGTCCCCTTGGCGGCTCTCGGCGGTCAATGCGGCCGCCAGCGTGACGGCCAGATCCTCCGGCCGGACCGGCTGGCCGTTCACCCAGGCCAGCGACGGCATCTGGCCCGACGCGCGGGCGATCTCCAGAACCTCGCGGGCCGCCTGCTGGAAGTCACTCCAGGGGAACTTGCCCTCGGTGATGAACAGTTGGGGCGCCGAGGCCGGGCCGTAGGCGAATTCCAGCGAGACCTCCCCGGGGATCGAGCCGTCGGGCGACTGGGCCGCGGCGCACAGGGCGAGCAAGCCCTCCCCCGCCGAGGCGATCCTTGTGCCCAGGTCCACGTACGAAACCTCCTTGCGGAAGGCCTTGGCGATGGTCTGGATGTCGCTTCGCGTCAGGGGATGGGAGTAGATCCGGTCGGGATAGAGCGTCGGGATCTCCCTGGCGGTCACCAGGCGAACGCCGGGACGCGCAATGATGTGGTCCAGAAATGCCTCGAACGCGCCGAACGCCTGCTCCTGGGCCTCGGGCGACTTCATGGGAGGCAGCTTCCACTGCGACCGCGGCGGATTGGCGCCATGGGAGAAGTTGACGCCGTCCCAGAACTGCTCGTGGACGAACTCGCACGGATGGTAGTAGATGCTGACGATGCCGCCGCCTTCGCGGATGAGCTGCTCCTGGGCCTTGTCGAAGCGGGTACAGGCCTGTTTCACCTCGTCGTCGGTCCAGCCGGTGCGAATGACGCAGTCGCCCAGGCGCAGGATGTTCAGCACGCCGCAATACCAGAACGGACGGTCCTTGACGTTCACATGCGAGGTCTCGTCCAGGTACAGCGGAATGCCGAACTCGCGCAAGGCCGCATAGCTCTGGGGCGTCCACGAGCCGCCGGGCTGGCCGTAGCACGAGCCGTTGACGCCGAACACGCGGCGCAGCGTCCGCAGTCCCTCCCCTTCCCGGCGGATGAACTCCGACACGCCCTCGTGCCAGTCCAGATCCCGGCAATACTCCGACGGCGTCGGATGGACGCTGTGCAGCGTCGAGTGGTACGCGATGTCGTTTTTGGCCAGGGCGAGGATCACGTCGTCGCGGCCTCGCTCCTCCAGGACGCGGGCCTTCTCGCCCACGATCTTGAAGGTGGCCTGGACGTGCCGCGAGGCGAACATCTCGGCCAGACGCTTGGCGGCGTCATCGGCCTGAGGCAGGATGAAATCCTCCGTGTCGAACCAGAAGGTGACGTACACCGTGGCCGGCGCTTCGGCCGCCTGAGAAGACCATGTCACGAGACTTGTGAACACCACGACTGCGAGAAGCACCCACGACATTCTCATAATCTATCCCTTTCTTGAGTCCGGCTACTTGGCCGCCAGGACGTCGAGTTCCGCAACGGTCGTGTACGGCTGGCGGGACCACTCGCCGCCGGCCACCAGGCGAATATAGCGACCCTTCACGGGCTTGTCGAACTGGACGGTCTGGAGCTGGTCGTTGTTGGGGAAACGCCCTTCTTTCACAGCGGTCCCCCACTGCTGTCCGTCCTCGCTGACGTAGAACTCATAGGCGCGGATCCGGCCATTGGCATTGCCGCCCTGCCGGGGCAACATCGTGAAGCCCAGGAGTTCAAGCGACTTGCCCAGATCGATCTGGATCTCGTGCGGATGGGCCGGCTGCGAGGCAGACCAGGCCGTGTGCCAGAACGTCGCAGGGTCGTTGTCGATCGCGTGAACCGCGTCGCCCTCGCCCGGCTCGAAGCTGTCGACGTGCGTCACCTTCCAGGTGGACTTGTCCAGCACCTGCATGGGGACGATCTTCTCGAACGCCACACGGGCGGTGTCGCTGGTCAGCTTGTCGCCCAGGTCGATTCGGGCTTCGACATTCGCGGCTTCAACCTGCTCGAAGGGCCCGGCGTAAGCGGTCCAGGCCCCGCCGTCGATGCGGTACTCGGTCTTGCCCTTGGCGGCCGACTCGATCCGGACCATCCCGCTCTTGTCGCGAGTGACCAGCGGCGCGCCGAGATTGGGCAGTTGGACTCTCGGGTCCGCGCCGGCGGGCCGCAAGGAATAGCGGAACCGCGTGGGCGACGCCGTCAGAATGTACTGGTTCATGGGCCGCGGGCCGCAACTGGCGCCGCCCAGACCCATGTGGGCCGCGTCGATGGTGAGGTAGACCTCGTCGCGGGGCACGACCTTGTCGATGTGCCGGGCCTCGTCGTAGTCGATCGCGGTGTTGTGGTGGGCGCTGATCGAGTGCGTGCCGTCCGTGGCGATCAGCAGGCCGTTGTTCTTCCCGCTTGTGAGGGTCGCCCAGCGGATGTCGGTCTTGTTGCCGTTCTCCTGCGGCCGAACGTATCGCTCATACTGCTCGGCGACGCTGCCGCTGTAGAGGCCGACGTCGGCGCTGTGCTTGCGGTCCACATAGCTCTCGTGGGGTCCCCTGCCCAGCCAGGTCAGCGTGTCGAGGGTCTTGGGCAGGACCAGGCTGACGCCGAGCTTGGGCAGATTCGCCAGGTCGCCGTAGGGCTCGACCTGGTTGGTCACATCGATCGAGCCGTTCCCGAAGATCGTGAACGAGGCCGTGTGGACCATGCCGGTCTCGGATCGGCCGGAGCAGTCGACGGTGCAGCGAACGCGGACGATGCCGGGCGCGGGCCGCTCCACCGTGACGTCCTTGACCGCATAGGAAAGGCTGCGAATCCCGGTCCGCTCGATGTCCCGGCGAAGCCAGTTGTCGTTGTCCACCGGGGCGCGGTAGAGATTCAGACGCGGCCCGCCGTCGGCGGCGAGGGTCTCGACGCCGTTGTAGACCAGGGACGACAGCGTGCCGGCCGAGCGGCTGAAGACCGCCTTGAAGCCCTGCCCGGCGACGGTGATCGCGTCGCCTTCTTCAGGCACGTTCAGAGCCGACAGGCTCGACAGGTCGAGCGACGGCGCCGCCGGCACGGCGTAGGGCAGCTTGAACTGCTCGCGGGCGACCACGTAGCCCGCCTTGGCGTACAGCGTGTCGTCCTTCTGCACCAGACTGACGTTGAGGAAGTACTCGGCGCCCGCCTTGAGCTTGGGCTGCGCCACCGCCAGGCTGATCTGGGTGGACTCGCCCGGCGCCAGGCTCGCGAGCTTGGCCTTGCCCTTGCCGACGACCCGGCCGTCCTCGATGAGCTGCCATTGCAGGCCGAAGCGGTCCAGGTCCGTGAAGAAGTACTTGTTCTTGAGCGTGAGAGAGACGCTGTCGGCCGTGACGTCGCCGAGTGTGAAGCCCACGTACTGATAGACCCTCTTGACTTCCTTGAGCTTGGCGGTGTTGGCGCGGTCGGGGTCGACGACGCCGTTGCAACAGAAGTTGTTGTCGTTGGGCCGGTCGCCGTAGTCGCCGCCGTAGGCGAAGAACCACTGTTTCGAGCCGTCGGGGTTCTTGCGGCCGGTGTACTTGCGAAGGCCCTGGTCCACCCAGTCCCAGATGCACCCGCCGATCAGGCGGGGATGGCTCTCGATCGCGTCCCAGTACTCCTGGAGATTGCCGATCGCGTTGCCCATGGCGTGCGCGTATTCGCACATGATGAAGGGCTTGGGCGAATCGCTGTTGCCCTGCGCGATCAGACCTTCGACCGACGGGTACATCGTGCTGTCGATATCCGCGACGGAGTTCATGCGTTCGTAGTGGATGGGCCGCGAGGCGTCGAGATTGCGGATCGCCTGGGCCTCGGCTTCGAAGTTCGGGCCGCTGCCGGCCTCGTTGCCCAACGACCAGATCACCACGCACGGATGGTTCTTGTCCCGTTCAACCATGCGGACCGCGCGGTCGACGTGGGCCTTCTCCCAACTCGCGACGGCGCCGAGCGTCTCGCGGCCGTAGCCCATGCCGTACGACTCGACGTTCGCCTCGTCGATGATGTAGATCCCGTACAGGTCGCACAGGTCGTACCAGACCGGACAATCGGGGTAGTGGCACGTGCGGACGGCGTTGATGTTGTTTTGCTTCATCAGCTCGATGTCCTTGATCATCGAGCCGATCTCGATGGCCTGGCCGCGATCCGGGTCGTGCTCGTGGCGGTTGACGCCCTTGAACTTGATCGAAACGCCGTTGACGAAGAACTGGCGGTCCTTCAGCTCGACCTTGCGGAAGCCGAAGCGGGTGGCCTTGACCTCGGCGACGTTGCCCTGAGAATCGATCAACTCGAACACGACAATGTACAGGTTGGGCGTCTCGGACGTCCATTTGAGCGGGTTCTTCACCGAGGCGCCGATCTGGATCGCAGTCTCCTGCCCCGGCTCAACCGTCGCGGGGTCAGATTCGCCCAGCAGGGTCTTGCCTCCCTTGGGGTCGACGAGCGTCGCGCGAACCCGGCGGGCGGCCTGGCTGTTCGAGAGGTTCCGCACCTTGGCGGTGACGCGGACCTGGGCGTCCCGCCACTGCGCGTCCAGATCGCTCCGGACGAACATGTCCCGCAGTTGCACCTGCGGCGTGCTGAACAGGTAGACGTCGCGGAAGATGCCGCTGAGCCGCCAGAAATCCTGGTCCTCCAGGTAGCTGCCGTCGCACCAGCGATAGACCTCGACGGCCAGGAGGTTCTCCCCGGCCTTGAGGTACTTGCCGATGTCGAACTCGGCCGGTGTGCGGCTTTCCTCGCTGTAGCCGACCTTCTGGCCGTTGATCCAGAGGTAGAACGCCGAGGCCACGCCGTCGAAGTGGATGAACACCTCGCGGCCGGTCCAGTCCTTCGGCACGGTGAACGTCGTGCGATAGCTGCCCACCGGGTTCGGCTCGCGGGCGGCCGTGAAGTCCGAAGGGACCTGCCCGATGATCTTGGGCGGCTGGCGAACGTGCGGATATCGCACGTTGGAGTAGATCGGGGTGCCGTAGCCCTGGATCTCCCAATTCGACGGGACCGGGATGTCGTTCCAGTCGCTGACGTTGAAGTCCGGCTTGTAGAAATCCACGGGACGTTCGTCGGGCGACTTGACCCAGTGGAACTTCCACGTGCCGTTGAGGCTCTTGTAGAACGGCGAGTCCTTCCACTTCCTCGTCGCGTCCGCCGCGGTCTTCATCGAATGGGCGCGGACCGCCGAGGCGAAAGAGGGAAAGGAAACACCGGTCGCCCGCGCGGGCTCCTTGTTGATCCCGATGACCTGCTCATTCTCCCAATCGGGCGCCTGGGCCCACGCGGACACGCTGCACAGACACCCCGCCAAACCGGCCAGAACCATCGATCGCACGTTCACTGTTGATCTCCTTCAAAATGCCTTCCATTGAACAGGTCATGATAAGGAGAACGACGCCGGCTCGCCAGCGGAAAAGGAGAATCGACGGGTCCCGGGACACGCGACTCATTTACCTGCGCCGGCCTTGGCGGTATCATGGCCAGACCGCGTGGCGGCGAACATTCGCCCACGGCGGGAACGACAAGTCACAGGTTGAAGTCAAGGAGTTGAGAATGAAGCGTCAGTGGAAGATGAGCCCGGGGAACATGCTCACAGCGTGGGCATCGCTCCTGTTGCTGGCAAGCGTCGTCGCGGCCGATATCCGCCTGCCGGCGGTCGTCGGCGACAACATGGTCCTCCAGCGAGGGCGGAAGGTCCCGCTGTGGGGCTGGGCCGACCCCGGCGAGACGGTCGCCGTCAAGGTGAGCTGGAAGGCGAAGGAGCAGCGCGTCACCGTCGGTCAGGACGGCAAGTGGAGACTCGATGTCCCGGCCCCCGCCGTCGGCGGCCCCTACGAGATCACGCTGACCGGCAAGAACACCATCGTCCTCAAAGACATCCTGTGCGGCGAGGTCTGGGTCTGCTCGGGACAATCCAACATGGAATGGCCCACGGCGTCGGCGACCTCGGGCCAGCAGGAAGTGGCGGCGGCCAAGTACCCGAAGATCCGCCTGTTCACCGTGCAGAAGAAGATCGCGGCGACGCCCGAGGCAGACTGTGTGGGCCAGTGGCTGCCGTGCAGTCCGGAGACGGTCGGCGGATTCTCCGCGGTCGGGTACTTCTTCGGCCGGTGCCTGCACAAGGAGCTGGACGTCCCCATCGGACTGATCAACACGAGCTGGGGCGGAACCGTGGCCGAGGCCTGGACCAGCGAGCAGACGCTGGTGAAGTACCCCGAGTTCAAGGCGAGAATCGACCAGATCGCCGAGGCCAGGGCCAACCCCGACGCCTCGATGAAGAAGTACGAGCAGGAAGTGGCCCAGTGGCAGAAGAAGGTGGAGGCGGCCGGCGCCCAGGACGTCGAGTGCGCCTCGATCGAGTTCGACGATTCCGCCTGGAAACAGATGGAACTGCCCATCCTGTGGGAGCAGACCGAAGTGGGGAACTTCGACGGCCTGGTCTGGTTCCGCAAGGTGATCGACGTCCCGGATTCCTGGGTGGGCAAGGAACTGACGCTCGACCTGGGCCCGATCGACGATATGGACACCACGTGGATCAACGGCGTCAAGGTCGGCGCGCACATGGAGTCGAACCAGTGGATGGCGCCCAGACGGTACAAGGTCGGCCCCGGCGTCGTCAAGGCCGGCCGCAACGCGATCGCGGTCCAGGTCCTCGACACCGGCGGCGGCGGCGGGCTCTACGGCCAGCCGGACCAGATGAAGATCAAGCCGACGGACGCGACCGACGACGACGCGATCTCCCTGGCGGGCCCCTGGCGGTACAAGGTCGCGATGAGCCTGGCCTCGATGCCGGCCCAGCCCCAGCCGCCCTCCTGGGCGAACAACCCCAACGCCCCGACCGTCCTGTACAACGGGATGATCGCCCCCCTGATCCCGTTCGCCATTCGCGGCGCGATCTGGTACCAGGGCGAGTCCAACGCGGACCGCGCCTATCAGTACCGCAAGCTCTTCCCCGACATGATCACCGACTGGCGGCGGAACTGGGGCGTCAAGAGCTTCCCCTTCCTGTTCGTGCAGTTGGCCAACTTCATGGCCGAGAAGCCCGAGCCCGCCGACAGCGCGTGGGCCGAGCTGCGGGAGGCCCAGACCATGACCCTGTCGCTCCAGGACACCGGCATGGCGACGATCATCGACATCGGCGAGGCCGCCGACATCCACCCGAAGAACAAGCAGGACGTCGGCAGGCGGCTGGCCCTGTGGGCCCTGGCCAAGACCTATAAGAAGGACGTCGTCTCTTCGGGTCCCCTCTATCGATCCATGAAGGTCCGCGACGGCAAGATCGTCCTGCGGTTCGACTGCGTCGGCGACGGGCTCGTCGCCAAAGGCGGCCCGCTCAAGGGCTTCGCCATCGCCGGGGCCGACAAGAAGTTCGTCTGGGCGGACGCCGTGATCGAGGGCAAGACCGTGGTAGTCAGCAGCGACAAGGTGGCCGATCCGGTGGCGGTGCGCTACGCCTGGGCGGACAACCCGGTCTGCAACCTGTACAACAAGGCCGATCTGCCGGCGTCCCCGTTCCGAACGGACGACTGGCCCGGCGTGACGGCGGACCGGAAATAGAATGTGACGTTTCAGATTTGAAGTGGGAAGTTCCAAGTCAGGAAGGACGCCGGGGTCGTTCCGCGCTTTGAACTTCCCACTTCTCCTTCGAGATCCCCCATCCGCGTCAGCGGCGCTCTGGCGCCCGCTGCGCACCGGCGTTCTCAACGCCTGGAAACCTGCGAGGGCACGCGAAGGAAGGCCAGGCCGGAAAACACTGGCGTTTCTTGCCGGTCTTGTCTATCGTGAAGGATCGGCTCCATGGCAAAGTGCGTGGGCCGATTCTGCATCGTCAGATTCGCAACCAGCCGGTTCGATATGGATTGGTATTGCTATATAGCCTGGGTCGCGGTGCTCGTGCAACTGCTGTTCGTGTACTACGCGGCCCGCAATTATCGGTACGTGCGGGCCAAGTCCGTCATGAGGAAGGAGGCGGCGTTTCGCCCCCGCACGGCCCTGATCATCCCGTGCAAGGGACTCGACACCCATTTCCATCTGAACATCCGGTCGTTCCTCGAACAGGAGTACGAGAATCACCGGCTGTACTTCGTGGTCGAGAACGAGTCCGATCCGGCCTACCGGGAGTTGCAGGCCCTCACGGCTCAGTACGCCGACAGCTCCCGCGCCCTGGGGGTTCGGGTCCTGGTCGCCGGTTCGTCCCAGACGTCCGGGCAGAAGATCCACAACCTGCTGTACGCCTACCGGCAGATCCCCAAGGACACCGAGGTCCTGGCCTTCGCCGATTCGGACGTGCTTGTCCAGCGGGACTGGCTGGCCCGGCTCGTGCGCCCGTTTCGACGTCCCGTCTGCGGCGTGACCACCGGGTACCGCTGGTTCGTCCCGCTCGAAAACAACCTGGCCTCGCTGGCCATGTCGGCCATCAACGGCGCCGTCGCTCAGTTCCTCGGCAACAGCCCGTTCAACCACGCCTGGGGCGGCTCGATGGCCATTCGAGTCGAGGACTTCCGCAAGCTGGGCATCCCCGAGGTCTGGTCCAGCACGCTCAGCGACGACCTGTCCCTCAGTCGAGCCGCCAAGCGGGCCGGCATGAGGGTCACCTACGTCCCGGAGTGTCTGGTCGCGTCTTTCGAATCGACGACCTGGCCGAAGCTGTGCGAGTTCGGCCGCCGGCAGTTCCTCATCACGCGGGTCTACGCGCCCTGGACGTGGCTGCTGGGCCTGCTCAGCAGCGCCGGCTCGGTCGCAGGCCTCTGGGGCGGAGCCGCCATGGCAATCCACGCGGCCAGGCACCACACGAACCATCTGGCGCTCTGTGCGGCGATCCCCTGCTTCTTCCTGGGCGGCCAGATCGTCCGGGCCGTTCTTCGGCAGTTGACCGCCGCCCAGGTCCTCAAGGAGCACCTGCCCCAGTTGCTGCCCGCCGCCCTGGCCGACGTCCTGGGCTGCTGGCTCTGGTCCCTCGTGCTCCTGGGCTCGATGATCTCCTCCGCCTTCGGCCGCACCATCCGCTGGCGGGGCATCCGCTACCGGCTGATCGGTCCCAATCAGACCCAGATCCTCGACGACGGCGCTGCGTCCCCCCCCAACACCTAGGGCACCTCCCCCGCGCAACCGCTTCACGCCCGCCTGCCGTGGAGAAATCACACCCCTTTCGGCAGAGATTTCCAAGAACCAAATTCCCCCTGGCTCGTCTATAGTAAGAGGGCAACTCATCCAAGGCTGTGCGGAGCCCCGGGCCGTTGCCCGGACGCGCGAGTGCCGATACAATCATCAGAGACTGACGAAGGATGACGGCCCCTCGGTGATTGGCGCCGGCGGGTGATTCTCGCCCGTCGCGGAGTTGGACTCCGGATGCGGGTCATCAATGGTCCATCATCAACAGTCAATGGCATGGGCTAGCGGTTGTGAAGGATTGCCTGTCACAGGGAGACATCGGGCGGCTCATCGATGGGAATGCCTCCGCTGAGAGACTGACGGCCTGGAGGCGTCATTTGCGGGTGTGCGATCGATGTGCGGCGTCCGTAGCGAGGTTGCGCGCGGGTTTGGAGCCTCAGGCGCAGCCGGCGACTCTGGAGGTTCGCGCGGACACGACCCAGGTCGCCTTCCCTGTCGTCGGGCTGGAGCCCAACCTCCAGATCGGCGATTTCCGCATCGAACGACGGCTCGGCGCCGGCGGCATGGGCGTCGTCTACCAGGCCGTGCAGCTTTCCCTCAACCGGCGCGTCGCGCTCAAGGTGCTGCCGTTCGGTCCGACCGCCGGCGCGCCCGCCGTGGAGCGGTTCCGCCGCGAGGCCAGGGCCGCCGCGCAGCTCTGCCATCCGGGAATCGTCACGGTCTTCGCCGAGGGCGCCGAGCGAAATGTCTGTTACTTCGCCATGGAGATGATCGAGGGACGCAATCTCGACGCCGTCATCGCGGGCCTGAAGCGTCGCCCGTCGCTCGGCGCTCGTCGCGGGGACTGGCAGCCGCAATCGGCGGACAGAACGCCGGAAAGAGACGCTCCTTCCCCTTGCCTCCTGGTCGACTGCAAGACCGAAGGACAATATTTCCACGCGGTCGCCCGCCTGATCGCCGGAGCGGCCGAGGCCCTGCACTACGCCCACGGGCACGGCATCATCCATCGCGACGTCAAGCCGTCGAACCTCATGCTCTCCCGCGACGGCCGGCTGATCCTGCTGGATTTCGGGATCGCCCGGATCTGTGAAGAACACGGGATGACGCTCACGTCCTCGTTCGTCGGCACGCCGCGGTACATGAGCCCCGAGCAGATCGCCGGAGGCGACGACAAGCCCGACCACCGCTGCGACATCTACTCGCTCGGCGCGACCCTCTATGAACTGCTCACGCTCGAACCCCTGGTCGATGGCGACACGCAGCATCAGGTCATCCACCAGATCCTCAGCGACACCGTGCGCCGGCCGCGCCAGATCAACCGGCGAATCCCTCTCGACCTGGACACCATCTGCTGCAAGGCCATCGAGAAAGACCCGGCCCGGCGGTATCAAAGCGCGGCGGAACTGGCCGAGGACCTTCGCCGGTTCATCAGCGGCCGGGTGATCCGAGCCCGACGGCCCGGTCCCGCGCGCCGGCTGGGCAAGCTCATATGCCGGCACAAGACCATCACAGCACTGGTGTGTCTGTTGACCGCGGTCAGCGCGACCGCGGCCTCCATCGGCTGGAAGCACTACTCGACGCGATGGGCCCAGCAGTACGCGATGGCGGAAATCGACACTCTCCTGGAGCAGAAGGACTACTTCGCGGCTCTGCGACTGGCCGAGCGGGCCGAACGATACATCCCCAACGATCCGCTCCTGATCGACCGCTGGCCGCGGCTGTCCCGCGAGTTCAACGTGATCACGACGCCGCCGGGGTCGCGGATCTACATCCGCGAGTACTTCCGCACCGACGGCGGCTGGAAATACCTGGGCCGGACCCCGCTTCGGGGAGTCCGCATCCCGTACGGCACCTATCGCTGGAAGGCGATGAAGAGCGGGTTCGTGCCCCTGGAGACGGTGCAGACGAACGACCCGCCGCAATCCAACGCCGGCCCAACCGCCCTGCTGGCCGGCCAGTTGAGCTTCACCCTGCAGGACGCGGCGACCAGCCCGCCGGACATGGTCTGGATTCCGCCGTCGAACCTCGACCAGATGGACATGTACCACGGCCGGCGGCTGATCCTCCTGGCCCCGGCCTATTACATCGACAAATACGAAGTGACCAACCGCCAGTTCCAGGAGTTCGTCGACGCCGGCGGGTACGAGAACGCCGGGTTCTGGAAGGAAGAGTTCTCTCGCGACGGCAAGATCCTGCCCTGGTCCGAAGCGGTGCAGCAGTTCCGAGACCAGACCGGCCGCTTCGGGCCCGCCTCCTGGCGCGACGGCGCTTGTCCCAAAGGTCAAGAGGACTACCCGGTCGGCGGGGTCAGTTGGTTCGAAGCCATGGCCTATGCGGAGTTTCGAGGCAAGGACCTGCCGACCGTCTTTCACTGGGCCCTGGCCGCCCGCGCGGACGACCATTCCTGCACGATCGTCGGCATGAGCAACTTCGGGACCGGTCCCGCTCCCGTGGGGACATTCCCCGGCATGGGCAAGTTCGGCCTGTGCGACGCGGCGGGCAACGTGAGGGAATGGTGCAGCAACTCGCTCGAAGGAATGCCCGACGCCCGGTGCATCCTGGGCGGCGCCTGGGACGAGCACGCGTACAGCTTCTCCGCGGGCGGCGGGGCCCGATCCCCCTGGGACCGCGACCTGCGAAACGGCCTGCGGTGTGTCCAGTACATCGGCGGCAGGGAAGCCGTCCCCCCGATGGCGCTGGCGCCGGTCGAGCACAAATGCAGGGACTTGGAGTACTTCACGCCCGTCTCCGACGAGGTCTTCGCGTCCTACCTCGACACGTGGTATCGCTACGATCCGGCGGAGCTCAACGCCAGAATCGAGAAGAGCGACTACGATCTGGACTACTGCCGGACAGTCCGCGTCTCGTTCGACGCCGCGTATCCCGGCGAGCGGGTCGTCGCCTACCTGTACCTGCCCGAAGAGGCCCGGCCGCCCTGCCAGACGGTCGTCTGGTTTCCAGGCGACGAGGCCCGCGACAGTCCCTGGACCGAGCGGTGTTGCACGCATGAGATGACCGCGATCATCCGGAGCGGCCGAGCTCTGGTCGTGCCCATCTACAAGGGCACCTATGACCGGCGGCTCTCGCGGGTCTATCCGCCCGAGGGGGTCCAGAGCAGGAACCTGTGCATCCAGCGATCGCAGGACCTGCGCAGGACCATCGACTACCTCAAGACCCGCGACGACATCGACGTCACCAGGCTCGCCTACGTCGGACTCAGTTGGGGCGGGCAGATGGGCCCGATCCTGATCGCGACCGAGCCGCGGTTCAAGACCGGCATTCTGCTGCACGGCGGCCTGTGCGCCTGCAAGCGTCACCCGGCCTCCGACCCGGCGAATTTCGCCCCGCGGGTGACGATTCCCATCCTCATGATCAACAACGCCACGGACTCGATCTTTCCGATCGATGCGGCGCAGAAGCCTTTGTTCGACCTGCTGGGGACCCCGCCGCAACAGAAGAAGCACATCCTGTTCCCCGGCGAGCACGGCATCGCCTGGGAGTGCCGAGGCGAGTATCACAAAGCTATCCTCGACTGGCTGGACGGGCACCTGGGCCCGGTCGCGACAGCCGCCCAGAGCCCCTGTGAGAAAGACGCAGCCGGCGGACAGCGATCGAACTGACGCAGGCGGGCCCCCTGATCGGTTCGGCAGGGCTCGCACTATCGCCGAGAATCTGGTATGATGGCGCTTCGCGGCGATGCTGGAAATCGGTTCGAATCGAGGTGCATGCTCTATGTCCATCAGTCAGGAAGATCGGGCCCTGCTGGAGGCCGTCCGGCGGGGCGACGCCGCCGCGTGGACCCGGCTCATCGACGAATACCAGGGCCGGCTGCTGCGTTTCGCCCAGACCCGCGTCCCGCAGAGCGCCGACGCCGAGGACATCGTACAGGACACCTTCGCCTCGTTCGTCAAGGCGGTCCATACGCTCCAGATCGAGACCAGCGTCGAGACCTACCTCTTCGGCATCCTGCGCAACGCGATCGTCAACCGCGTGCGGACGCGATGGGCCCGAACCGTTTGCCTGATCCAGGACGTCTACCACGGCAACGAAACCGACGTGTCCGACGACGTGCTCGCGAGCCTGAGTTCGGCCGATCCGAGCGTGAGCTGGTGCGTCAGCCACCAGGAGCAGCACGGCCTGCAACGGCAGATCCTCGCCCAGGCCCTGCAGGGATTGATCCGCGACCTTCAGGAGGCGGGCAAATTGCGGGACCTCAAGGTCGCCGAGCTGGTGTTCTACTGCCAGCTCGCGGGCAAAGAGGCCGCCAGGCTGCTCCAGATGGACGAAGGACTCGTCCGAGTCGTGAAACATCGATGTCTCAAGTCCATTCGGGAGGCCGTGGCCGCCAGCGACGCCATTCGAGACCTGTCGGTCTCCTTCTCCGAGGACATGCTGACCGAGGTCTGGGCGGCGGAGCGGTTGAGTTGTCCCAAACGCAGCACGCTGGGCGCGTTTCTCCTGGAGAGCCTCTCGCCGGAGTGGTTCGACTACGTGGACTTCCACCTGACGACGCTGGGCTGCCACTTCTGCCGGGCCAGCTTCAAGGACCTTCAGGAGCAGCAGACCAACGAGCAGCACACCCACTTCCGCCAGCAGATCCTCAACTCGACCATCGGCCTGCTCTCAGACGACATGTGAAATCGAACGCGTGCACCCAAGTGCTCGCACTACTGGGATCCCTTGGCCGAATCCTGCTTGGATCCGCGACCCGGCTGAGGTTTCTGGTGGACGCCCCGCTGCATCGCTTCGAAACGATTTTCCAGGAGATCCACACCGACAAGAATGAACACCGCCAGGACCGCCAGTCGAACGCCCAGCCACGAGAACCCCAGTCCGATCGTCGCGCCGATGGCCGCCAGGACCCAGATCGCCGAGGCGGAGGTGACGCCCACGACGACGCCCTGACGAGTCAGAATCACGCCGGCCCCGAGAAAGCCGATCCCCGTCACCACCTGCCCGACGATCCGCGAAGGGTCGGTCACATCCGTGGAGACCGCCCGCGTCATGGCGACGAAGATGTAGGTCCCGATGCAGATCAGGGCGCTGGTGCGGACGCCCACGGGCTTGCCCCGCAACTGCCGCTCCAACCCGATGATCACCCCGGAGAGGAAGCAGCACAACAGACCTTCCCACGTCAGCGGATGGATGTCGAAGATATTCATAAGCGAGCGCCACGCATCCCAGCGTCAAACATCAAGAGTTTCGAACACGCCAAGTCCAGAACCAATCACGCGGCACAGCATATCCGCAAGAACGCGGTGGGGCAAGTCCCACCCTGCGGCTGTTGCCGATGGTGAGACGAAGCACGTGAAGTGCCGCTGGAAATGAGCAACGCCACAATTGAGCCTGAGACGGATCATGCGGGGCTCGCCCCTCCATCACTTTTCTTTCATTTTTCCCGCAGCCAGCGGAGGACCTCGCGGGGGCCGGGACGCTTGCCGTAGAGGAGGATGCCGGTGCGGAAGATCTTGGCCGCCAGCCAGAAGCTCACCAGGACGCCCGCGATCAGGACGAGGAAGGAGATCACGACCTCGCCCCACCAGATATCCGGGCCGCTCGACAGGCGCAGCACCATCAGCATCGGCGTCGTCAGCGGCACATAGGAGAGGATGCGGGCCAGGTCGCCGTTGGGATCTCGCGCCAATTGCGGCCAGACGACCAGCGGAATCACGAAAACCAGCGTGATCGGCATCATGAGGCTCTGGGTCTCCTTGACCGTGTTGCAGATCGAACCGACGCCGGCCAGGATCGCGCTGAACAGGACGAAACCAAGAATGTAGTACGCCAGGCCGTAGGCGAGCAGATCGGGGCCGATGTCGATTTTGATCCCCTGCCAGCTCGCGGTCCCGTACGCAGCCGCGCCCCACAACGCCATGACCGTCAGCCCCACGCCGGCCAGGCCGAGGATCTTGCCCGCCATGAGCTGGAACGGGCTGATCGCCGAGAGCAGCATCTCGACGATCCGCGAGTTCTTCTCCTCGATGATGCTGCTGATCATGTGCTGGCCCATGCCGACGATGCCGATGAAGACCAGGTACATGAACGCGAAAGGCACCATCATGCGGGCCACCCGCTGCCCTTCGCTCTGCACCCGTTCGCGACCCTGTTCGTCGCCCAGTTCGACCCGGCGGATCGGAACGTTGCGGATCTCGGCCAGCATCGCCGGATCGATCCCGCGAGCCTGATACCGCCGATCGATCACGGCGTCCCGCAGAATCCGCTCGACGGTCCACAGGGCGTCGATCTGCGAGGCCTTGGATTTGTAGCTGTAGAACAGCAGGGAGCCTTTTCCGCTCTCCAGGTCGCCGTCGAGCACAATGTAGGCTTCCAGCTTGCCCTGGCGCAGTTGTTCCTTGCCACGCTGCTCGGAGGCAGTCCCGTCTTGACCCTCGGAAAGGAGCTGCAAAGTCAGGGGCGTCTGCGGGTTGGCCTTGTTGTAGTCCGCGAACGCGCCGGTGATCCGCGAAAGCAGTTCGCCGGCCGGGGACGTCAGGCCCACTCGAATCGCCGGACGAGGTCCGCCTTCGCTCTGGGCCATCTTCTTGCTCAGCAGGATGATCCCGACGATCAGGACGGGGATCAACAACAGCCCTATCAGGAACGTCCGGGTCTTGACCGTATCGAGGAACTCGCGCTGCGCGACCTTACCGATCTTCCACATGGCCGCCTCCGACCAGCCGCACGAAGATCTCGTGCAGCGAAGGGTGTTTGACCTCGAACGCCCGCACGCGGGACCGATCGACCAGGATTCGCAGCAATTCCTGCGGATCGGCGCCCTCGCGCAGCGTCACGTCCAGCCGCCGCCCGTCGGGCCGGATCGCCGCCACCTGGGGCAGCGTCCCCACGAAGGCACCATCGCCCTCGATCTCGATCGCGATCGTGTGGGACTCGTGCCGAGACCGGATCTGGTCCAGCGTGCCGTCGACGACCACCCGGCCCTGGTTGATCAGCACGATGAAATCGCACAACTCCTCGGCCTCGTGCATCCCGTGCGTGGAGAACAGGACCGTCCGCCCCTGGTCGCGCATCGTGGTGATGATCTCGCGGAGCAGGTCCTGATTCACCGGATCGAGGCCGGAAAACGGTTCGTCGAGGATCACCAGCTCCGGGTCGTTGATCACGGTGGCCGCGAACTGGAGCTTCTGGTGCATGCCGCGGGAGAGTTCTTCGACCTTCTTGCCCGCGTGGGCGGCCAGGTCGATCCGCTCCAGCCACGCGGGAACGCACTGCGCCAGTTGGGACCCGGATAGCCCCTTGAGCGAGCCGAAGTAGCGAAGGACCGCGGCGGCGGTCATCTTGCGATAGAGCCCGCGTTCCTCGGGCATGTACCCCACCCGGCCGCGGGCGAAGGACGAGGCCGGCTTGCCGAACAGACGGATTTCGCCGCCGTCCGGCCGGATGATGTCCATGATCATCCGGAGCGTCGTGGTCTTGCCCGCCCCGTTGGGCCCGAGGAAGCCGTACACAGCCCCTTGCGGCACGGCCAAGCTCAGCCCGTCCACCGCCCGCACCGGTCCGAACGACTTGCGGATTTCGCGAAGTTCGATCGCATGCGCCATTTCGGTTCTCTCCATCGGCCTTTCACCTGCCGCGAGGACGCCCTTGCCTCTCCAGCACAGACGCACAGAGGCCCGGAGTATTCAAAGAATTCCTTCGGCCGGGCCGGTCATTTCCAGAGGGCCTCGATCCGTCGCACGGTCTCCTCGACGAGGACCTGGCCGCCCTCGGGGCCCACGACGTACTTGTCGGCGCTGTAGCCGCCGCCGGCGACGGCTTCCGCAGTCGGCAGATAGCCGCAATGCTGACAGGAGAGTTGGACCAGCATGGTCAGGACCGCCGGACTGCGGGCCTCGATCCGGACGCCGTAATCGAGGTACAGCTCGAACGGGTTGGTCGCGATGGCGACGTCGCCGAGCCGAAGAACGTGCAGCTCGACGGGCGCGATCGTGTCCGTCGTGTAGAACGGCGCCGCGGTCGCCGCGGCCGGCGGGAGGTTCACGCGAACCACGGCGTGCCGGAAGACCGGACGGGTCGCCGCGCCGTCGCGGGCCACCGGAAGAACGTCCGTGACCGCATCGACGATCCGCCGGGCGATCTCCTGACGATTGGAAAGGCCCCGGCGTCGGACCATGGCCTCCTCCGCTTTCGTGCGATAGAGCAGGTGCGGCGAGAGGTCCCCCGCCACGGAGCACTGGGCAAGGACGTGGACGTCCCGCGCCAGTCTCGTGCGGAGAGTCTGCCGGACATCGTGCCAGAAGTCGGCGGAGATCTCGTTGAGGCCCTCTGTCTCCTGGGCGGTGCACGCGAGGTTGACGACGATCCCGGTCAACGCGCCGTCGCCGGCCCAGAAGAAGAGCATCTCCACGCCGTGATCTTCATATCCCTCCAGACCGGCGAAGTCCGGTCGGGTCGTGACGCCGTACATGATCGCCTTGCCGTCGAAGTACCGCGCCCGGCGGTTCATCCCCACGACGGCGTGTCCCAGCGCCCAGCTCACGCTGCAAGGTCGACGACGCTCCCATGCCTGCACCGCGGCCTGTGCGACCCTCGCGACGAAGAACTCCGCATACTCGCTTGCCCGCATGACCCCTTCGTCCTGACTGACGTCGTACAGAGAGCCGAAATCCTCGTCGGCGAAGCCCGGCCCGGTGTGCGTGTGCGTGGCGTTCAGGATCAGCTTGTCCGCATCGAAGCCGGGCAACCTGGCCCTGAGGACCTCGCGAATCCTCTCCACAACGGACTTGCGAATGTACAGCAGGTCACACGACACGAGAATCGCCTGTTCAGAAGGTCCGCCGTCGCCGCCGGTCTCGATGGCCAGCGCCGTCGCCGTCAACGGATCGCGGACCCGCTCGGAGATCCGCTTGTGCAATTGCCCGATCAGCGCGACGGGCCTGTCCGGCGTGATATCGACCCTGTCCCAACCCACATGCAACAGCCCTTGGCCCGACGGTCCCGCCTCGGCGGCCCTTGCGATGGAACCAGACAACACAATCAAAAGAACCGCACAACCTCGGATGCCATATTCCATGGACAGGCTCCTGTTCCCTCTGCGACCCGCGCAGGCTTGCGATCCTGCACTGCTCGGCCGGCAGGGAGACAGCATACCGTCGGATCGCTCAGGCGCAAATAGGCTTTCTCAAGGATCTGCGATCGCAGTGACGGACGTCGCTATCGAATGTCGGCGATATCGCTCTGGGGTTCGCCGACCAGGTAGATCCGGTTCTTGCCGCCCCGCTTGGCCTCGAGCAGGGCCTTGTCGGCCCGGTCGACGAGCTGCTGGACGGTCGAGCCGTCGCGGGGGAAGCTGGCCAGGCCGCCGCTGATGGTCAGAACGCCCTCGGCCTTGGGGCCCAGCAGGTGCAGATCCGTCCGGCCCAAGGCCTGCTGGAACCGTTTGGCGACCGTGATCGCCTCAGCCGGGTGCTCGGCCGCGGCCGACCGTCTCTCGCTGGGACCGCCTGCCGGACCGTGCGGATCGTCCCAGAAGACCACGGCGAACTCGTCGCCCCCGATCCGGCCGACCACGTCGTGGGACCGGCAGCACCGGCGCATCAGGGTCGCCGCCTCGCGCAGGATCTCGTCGCCCGTCATGTGGCCGTAGACGTCGTTGTAGTGCTTGAAATTGTCGATGTCGAAAACCAGGACCGTGACGCGGCCGCTAGTCCGGGCCGCCCGCTCCAGGATCTGGCGGGCGAACTCCCAGAGATACCGCCGATTCTTCAGACCGGTCAGATCGTCCGTGGTCGCCAGCCGTTCGAGCTGCTCGATGCGCCGCTGCAACTCGGCCGTGCGATCCGCGGAGGGAGCCGCGACAACGGGCGACTGAACGGCGGGCGTCTGCGGCTCAGCCTTCGCTTCCACGACCCTTTCGCCCTTGCCGCCGGGATGGAGACTCGCCAGATTCGTCGGGCTGACGAGGTACTCGTCGGCCAGCTTCGACTCGCCGGCCGATGGCGCCGTCAGACGCTGCGCCGTGGGCTCCTCGTGCATCCGGGCCAGCAGGACGAGCTTCGCGTTCGTGCTCTTGCGCAAGGCCTTCAAGATCGCGTGAAGCTGGTTCGCCAGCCCTTCCATCACGACGACGACGGATTCGAACTGATGCCGAGCGGCCGCGTCGATCCCGTCCAGGACATTGCCCGGCATCTCGAAGACGCGTCGATCCATGTTCCGGATGTCCGACAGCGCCTTGTCGGCCTGGCCGATCAACAGCACCCGGCTCGGGCCGGCGCCCGCGGATTGTGGCCCCGTCCCGCTATTCATCCGTGCCCTGCCCCAGCAGCGCGATAAGTTCCGCTTCGGTGGCCCTGAGATCCTCGTCGGCCAGATCGCCCAGATTCCTGCGGACCGCGCGATGCCCGCCGGTGGTGAGCCACTCCTTGAGGATCGGCCGAACCTCTCCGGCCTCACCGACAACCGCGGCTCCCGCCCGCACCGCCGCCAGTGCGCCGCCGGCGACTCCGAAGGCCCTGCGGTCCAGAAGGCAGCAGCACCGCACGGAGTTCCCATCGGCAATCCGGAAGAATCGACAGTCCTCTCTGGCCAGTTCCTGGATCGAGCCGACCACCAGCGTGCGTCGGCCGGCGGCCTGCGCCATCGCGGCGACCGCCGAGTACACGTCGTCGCACGAGACGGCCTCGACCCGGTACTCCCGCGCCAGCCGAACCATGGTCCGCACGAACTCACTACAGGGGTCGCCCACGACGATCAAGCACGGAGCGGCTCCCGGACTGGCTCCCGTCATCACCGATTCCTCGTTCTACCATCACCCTGCGACGGCGTCCCACCAACGCAGCGCCGTTCGTTGACCTCCATGCTATCAAAGCGGCGGGGAAAGTCAAACCAAAGCGTGGATTATCGGGCGAATGCGGCGGGCAGACCGTGCCACCTACTCCGCCTTGGGCAGGCCGTCGAGGTTCTTCTTGACCTGGGTCGCGTAGAAACTCCGGGGGTACAGACTCAGGAAGCTGGTCAACATGTTCGTCGCCTGCAGCAGGCTTTCCTTCTTCGGCTCGCGCTGATAGGTCCGCAGGTGCAGTCGGCTCAGTTCGTACAGGGCCTGCATGCCCCCGTCGGTGTTCTGAAACTCCCGGCTCAGTTCGCCCAGCCGCTCGGCGCGGCCCTGGTCGTCGGCGATCAGCTTGACCTTCTCGAGGAGCAGATTGTCACGCAGAGGGTCTTTCTCGCCCAGTTGGCCCAGCAACAGATCGAGCCGTCTTTCGTAGTCCAGGCTGTGCGGATTGAGCATGGCCAACTCGGCCACCCGCGTCAGGGCGTCGTCGCCCCCGGCGAGGTTCTCGTCGCTGATGAGCGTCCGCAACTCGTAGATGCGGCGCAACAGGTCCCGGAGTTTCTGGGCGGTCATCGCCGTGTCCGGCGACGGCTGAAACGCGCTGAACAGCCCGTCGGCAGGGACGGCCTCCGCCTTCTCGTCGATCGCAAGCTGATCGGAGGCGATGCGGTCGGCCTCGTCGAGCAGCTTTCGGGCTTTCGCCACATCCTTGGCTCCGGCGAGCTGCCGGGCCATGCGCCAGCGGGCCTCCGCCGACTCGGGACTGCGGCCGAAATCGCTGTACAGCCGGAACCAGACGCGGGACGCCCGCTCCTGGGGGTAATCGTTGAAGAAATGCAGGGTCTCGTCCTGCTGGATCCGTCGCAGATCCGGACTGTACTCGTTGAGCAGGGCCTTGTAATAGAGAGCGATCGGCATGCGATTGCTGCGGGCCCGGCGAGTGACGATCTCCCTGTGCACGGCCTGCGGCATCCACCACGGCTGAGGCGGGCGGATGAACCGATCGTACTGCGCGTTGAGCTGCTCTCTCTTGTCCTGGTAGAGAAGCTCGTCGGGCAGGATCAGCCAGGTCGGCCAGCGGTCCTGAATCAACTGGATCTGGATCTCTCTCTTGAGCTCCTCCCGCAGCGGAATCGGCTCGCTGGGATAGGAGAAACCCGAGCGGTATTCCTTCTCCGTGGGGTCGGTGATGGTCCGGTCCAGCGCGTCGCGGATGCTGTGGTCGCGAAACTCCGCCACTTCCTCAGGATTGCTCTGCGCCACGTAGAGCTGATAATCCAACTCATCGAAGCCGATCTTCCAGACGAAGAACCCCAGGGCCAGCAACAGCGTGGTCGTGGTAAAGACCCAGATCAGGCCGGGCTTGTAGCGGGTGTAATGACCGATCCCGATGACCAGCCCGGCGATGGTCATGCCGGTCAGCCAGGCCCAGATCCAGGGGGCAAACGAGAACCCCCACTCCAGCGGCTCGACGCCGCGGGCCCCGCCGAACGCGCCCCAGTACGCCAGTTGCGGCGCCATGCACAAGGCGATCGCGATGATCCGCGAGCGGAAGCGCAGCGGCCGGGCCGCCGCCGCAAGACAACTGACGACGAGAAATGCCGAGAAGCCCGGCAGATTCGCCAGAAAGAACACCGCGAGGATGAAAATGAAGCTGTGCCCAAAGCTCATCAACTGCGCCGTCAGCACGGGCACCACCGCCAGGACCCCCATGAGCAGCCCCAGAACGATGATTTGCCAGGGGTACTCGAAGATGCTCACGCCGGTGATCGTGCTGCGCCCCAGTTCCCAGAAGTCCGGAATCCGCTGCGAGGCGAAGTTGAAGGCCCAGAACTGGCCCGTCACGACCCGGGACCAGAACAGACACGCCAGGGAGAACACGAAGGCCGCCAGGAGCCAGTACCGCTGCACGTTTCGATGGCTGTAGTGCAGCGTCGGACCGACAGTCAGGAAGGTCTTCGGGACCTTCGGCGTCTTTTCCGACTCTTTTTCCATTTGCGATTTACTATTTACGATTTACGATTGGCACGCACACGGCCGATGGTCATGCGTCGCATCGCGATGCGTGACCACCGGCCGGCGAAGCCAAGTCATCGATCGTCAACGACAAATAGTAAATTCCGGATCACGTCCCTTCGCCGCTGCTGGCCAGGTAGGCCACTTGTTCCGGCGTCAGCTTGTCGATGTTGACGCCCATCGCCTTGAGCTTCAGGCTGCACACCTGGTTCTCGATGTCCAGCGGCACATCGTACACCCTGGGTTGGAGCTTCTTGGCGTTCTTGACGACCCATTCGGCCTGCAGAGCCTGGGTGGCGAAACTCATGTCCATCACGCTGGCGGGATGACCTTCGGCCGCCGCCAGGTTGATCAGCCGACCTTCGCCCAGCAGGAAGAGGCTCTTCTTGCTGTTGAAGACGTACTCGTCGACGTTCCGACGCACGCCTCTGTTGATCTTGCGGCTGAGCTTCTCCAGGCCGGGGATGTCGATCTCGACGTTGAAGTGCCCGCTGTTGGCGATCATCGCCCGGTTCTTCATCTTGCGGAAGTGCTCGGGCCGAATCACGTGCTTGTCGCCCGTGAGGGTCACGAACAGGTCGCCGATCTTGGCCGCCTGGGCCATCGGCATCACCTGGAAGCCTTCCATCGCCGCCTCGATCGCCTTGATCGGATCGACCTCGGTGACGATCACGATGCCGCCCATCCCGCGGGCCCGCATCGCGAAGCCCCGCCCACACCAGCCGTAGCCGGCGACGACCACGTTCTTGCCCGCGATCAGACAGGCGGTCGCCCGGATGATGCCGTCGACCGTGGATTGCCCGGTGCCGTAGCGGTTGTCGAACATGTGCTTGCTCTTGGCGTCGTTGACCGCGACCACCGGGAACCGGAGTTTGCCCTCCTTGTCCATCGCGCGCAGGCGGATGACGCCGGTGGTGGTCTCTTCCATGCTGGCGAGGATCCGCTCGGCGTCGCCCTTGCGTTTGGTGTGCATCTCGTTGACCAGGTCCGCCCCGTCGTCGAACGTAATCACCGGCTTGTGGTCGATCGCCGCGTTGATATGCTTGTAGTAGGTCGCCCGGTTCTCGCCGCGGATGGCGAATGTCGGGATCCCGAAGTCCTTCGACAGCGAGGCGGCGACGTCGTCCTGCGTGCTCAACGGGTTCGACGCGCACAGGACCACACTGGCCCCGGCCGCCTTGAGGGTCCGCATCAGGTTGGCGGTTTCCGCCGTGACGTGCAGGCACGCCGAGACGTTCATCCCCTTGAGCGGCTTCTGCTTGGCGAATCGTTCGCGGATCGCCGCCAGGACGGGCATGTCGTTGTCCGCCCACAGAATTCTCCTCTTCCCTTCGGACGCCAACGACAAATCGGCCACATCATATTTCATCCATAACTCCTTTCAAAAGTCCGGCTAAACCCGCGATTTTACGCCCCCTCCCTTCTTCCTGCAATCTTTTCTCCCGGCGACACCCGAGAATTGTGACCTTGGGGTTTCCCCATGGACCGCCGGGCATTCGATAAGATAGGTAAAGTTTGTATTGACGAACGCCCCGTCCATATCGTATTCTATACGACAAGGTCGGGTCCGTAAAAACCAACCGCCCAAGGTCGGCGACGCCTGGCGGAGGAGGTTTCTTGCATTTGCCGCGGCGGACTCGTGGTCGGGAGCCGGGTACGGAGCGTCCCGCTCCCCGTTCCCGCAGTGTGCGCCTGCGGAAAGGAGGTAGGCCAGCCGAGAGAGTGATCTTCCCATCTGCGTCAGGGCCCTGCGCCCAATCCGACAGTCCGCCAAAGGAGGCGGAACGAAGAAACATCGAGTGATTGCCTGGGGGGGATCGCTTCGACGCGTGGTCGAAGCTGCATACAAACTTTTAGACGAAGGAGGACTGACATGTTGAAACGATGTACTGGTCTTGCCGTGCTGGCCGCGTTGCTGGCCCTGGTTCAGGGCGGCGCGCTGTACGGCGCCTGGAATCCTCTGGGCGACCCCGCCCTGATCGGGTGGTGGGCCTGCGATGAGGGCGCCGGCGCGGTCGTAGGCGATTCTTCGGCCAACGGCAACGACGGCAAGTTCGTCAACGGCGACGGCGCCTGGACGCCCGGCGTCTACGGCAACGCCGTCAC
>JAAYVJ010000379.1 GCA_012517265.1 Planctomycetota bacterium
CAAGTCGGTCGCCCTGGTCACCTGCGCGGGAATGCCCGGGATCTCGGACCCGGGCTTCATCCTGGTTCGCGACGCGATCGCCGCAGGCATTGAGTTCACGGTGATTCCAGGCCCCACCGCGTTCGCCATGGCCCTGGTCCTCTCGGGCCTGCCGGTCCACAGCTTCACGTTCCGGGGCTTCCCGCCGAACAAGCCCGGTAAGCGACGTCACTTCCTCGAAGCCGACGCCGAGTCGCCCTGCACGCTGATCTACTATGAGAGCCCCTTCCGCCTGCGGAAGCTGCTGGAGGACGCCCTGGCGGTCTTCGGCGACCGTCCGGCCGCCGTCGCCAAAGAGTTGACCAAGCTCTACGAGTCCGTCCGTCGCGGCCGGCTCTCCGAACTGCTCATGAACTTGGAAGAGAACCCCAAAGGCGAATACGTAGTCCTCATCGCCGGCACCGACAGCGAACGTCCGACCCCGGGAAAGAACGACGAGTCCGCCAACTCGTAGGGGCAGGCACAGGGGCCTGCCCTCCTCCGAAGAGGCTAATCACAGAACAAGAAAGGGCAACCACAGGAGGTTGCCCCTACGAAGAATCGATGCCGTCGCTATCTATGGGGTTGCGTCAGATCATCCGCAGCAGGTGGGCGGCGGATTTGGTGCCTTTCACGAAGCTGTCGAGGCTGAAGTGCTCGTTCGGGCCGTGCGGGCCGTCGCTGTCCAGGCCGAAGCCCATCAGGATGACCGGGCAGCCGAGGTACTCGGCGAATGTGCTGACCACCGGGATCGAGCCGCCGCAGCGGATGAAGGTGGTGTCGTGGCCGAAGCCCTTGCGCATCGCGTCCTGAGCGGCCCGGATGGTCGGGTCGTTCACGTCGAACAGCACCGGCGGGCTGGCCCCGAAGTCGTTGATCTCGAGCCGGACCGTGTTCGGGCAGACGTTGCGGATGTGGTCGACCACCACCTTGCGGACGCGGGCCGGGTCCTGGTTGCCCACGAGCCGGCAGGTGATCTTGACCGTCGCGGAGGCGGGGATGATCGTCTTGGACCGCTGGCCCTGGTAGCCGCCGAAGATGCCGTTGACCTCGAAGGTGGGCCTCGCCCAGAGCCGTTCGAGCGTGCTGTAGCCCGCCTCGCCGTGGACGCGCGGGATGTTCAGTTCCTTCGCCATCGCCTCGTCGTTGAAGTTCAGCTTGCGGAAGCTCTCCCGCTCCCAGTCCTGCAGCGGGACCACGTCGTCGTAGAAGCCCGGCACGAGGATCTTGCCGTCGGGCGAGACGCATTGGGCCAGGATCTGGGCCGCGACCATCGCCGGGTTGGCGATCCCGCCGCCGAAGGCCCCGGAATGGACGTCCGCCGCCGGGCCGCGGAGGATGAACTCCAGGGCGACGATGCCGCGGAGGCCGTAGGTGATCGCGGGGGTGTTGGCGTCGTACATCGTGCTGTCGGAGATGACGATCGCGTCGGGTTTGATGTCGGCCTTGGCCTGGGCGACGTAGCGGGGCAGGGCGTCGCCGCCGGACTCCTCCTCGCCTTCCAGCAGGAACAGCACCTCGCAGGGCAACTCGCCCTCGGTTTTGAGGATGGCCTCGACGGCCTTGACGTGGGTCCAGACCTGCCCTTTGTCGTCGGTCGATCCGCGGCCGTAGAGGGTGCCGTCGCGGACGGTCGGCTCGAACGGCGGGGTCTGCCACTCGGTCACCGGGTCTTCCGGCTGGACGTCGTAATGACCATAGATCATCACTCGTTTCTTGCTCTTGCCCTTCCTCAGGGCCCGCACGATCGGCTGGCCGCCGACGTCGACAAGCCCGGCGTCGAAGCCCAGCCCCTTGAGCTGCGCCACGACCCACTCGGCGCAGGCCCGCGTGTCCTTGTCGTGGGCCCGTTGGGCGCTGACCGACGGGAACCGCATGAACTCCTTCAGTTCCTCGACGAAACGAACCCAATTCTGATCGATATACGCTTCAACGCGATCCGCCATGTTCCTGATCCTCCCGAAAGGCCGGCCACGCCACAAGAATGGGCGAAGGATGCTCCGCCCTTGGCCGACGATTCTCCAAGCCACCGCGGCCGGCGTCCATAAGGCAAGTCAGTATACGCCATCGCCCGCCGGGGCGAAAGCGGCAATCCTCCGCCCGCACCGGGGAAATTGGCTTCGTTTCTCGCCCGCCCCTTCGCCGGCGAGTCCGGCGTAACCATTGTCTCACACACGACTTGCCCTCGGATCCCGGGCCAATTGGGTTCGTTTCGCAGAGTCGATTCGAGGTCGGCGGGATACACGCCAGGAGACCGACGTCGCTCGTCGGCGCTCTGCCCAGCCGGCGCGGGAGTTGCAAGCCGGCGTCCACCGCGGGGGGAATTGGCTTCGTTTTGCAGAATCGCTCTAAAAATGCAGGTGGCGTCGGGCCAAATCACCAGCCGATCGGTGGAGGTCCACGTTTCATAGGTCACAGCCGAGTCCTCCAAAAGGATCGTAAGATTCGCTCTTCATCAGTTGCATACACATCATACGATTATCACTGTTCGGCGTCACTCGAACTTTCGGCGAACCGCGATTTTTTTTCGCGACCCCAAGGGGCCGACTGACATCAAACGCCCGTCCTCCCGCCGATGGAGCAGCGGAGGGTGCGTGACCGCAGTTGCACGAGCACCCCTGGCCTGTCGCGTTCGCGGCTTGCGTTTATCGCTTTCGGGATACCAGCGAAGAGAGGGAACCGGCCCGACACAGAGGACGGACCGTCTGCCGACGACTCGTGACCCGTGGCCTGGATGACGAGTCACAAGCCACGGGTCACCGCTTCCTGCCATCGGCCACAAGCATGATGCCGGCAACGCCCATCGATTCCTCTGGGGGCCTGCCCCCAGACCCCCGGCATATTCCGCATTTCGCCAATTGCACAGTGGAAGTGAGAGCCCCAGCCCGATCCGGAATCCGCCGCCTCGGCGGAAAGCGTCGCAACGCGACGGGCGGCGAGCGTCTGGTGTGTTGCGCACGCGCGACAGGTGACCCGGAGTACGACCCACGGGGCACGGATCACCTCTCTATGCTGCTGGCATAAAGCGGCAACTGCCGGGGTGTCAGGGGCAGAGCCCCTGAGATTCCCCGTGGTGGGTTCTCAATCCGTGCATCAAGACCCGCGCCCGGCGCGGGCTTCGACGCCATTCTCGACCGTCTCGAGGAACACGAACGCACCTGCCAACTCGGCGCCGATTTGAGTCCGGAATGCGATACCGTGGTGCTTTTCTTCTTCGCGGAGGAGGCGAAATTCAACGCGGATCGAGTTGGCATCCAGCGGGCGATCAAGGAGACGGGCATCGCGACGTGAGCGAGGGAGTCCCGGGATGCTGTCAACGGTCTATGTCGCGTTGTGGTCTCGTCAACGCCAGATTCGTATTGACAGTCCTTCTGCGGTTTCTTATAATGATCCCATACTGTGACATGTCTCAGGGAGGAGCGAGGGTAACTTGTGTCCCCGGAGTGTTTCGTGCGGAATCGGTATGCAGCCGAGAAGCATGGAGCAAGGCGGGTAGGCACAGCGAAACGAAAACAAGGCCCCAAAGCCACGGCGCGGGTTTCCTGTCCATCTTGTTCATACACCGTCGGTGGGTCTTCGCAACTCGTTGAGCAGGAAGATGTTGTTCCAGAAGCGGGGATCATGCGTTCGATTCTCGCATGAAGAAGTCCTCTGTGGAAGGAGGTTATCATCGTGGTGAATCCGAAGCAAGTCGTTACCATCATGGTCGCCATCGCAGTTCTGTTGGCCATTCCTGTGCGTGCGGACTACTTCAATGTGATAGAGAGCTATCGGTCCACAGATCCTACGAATGACTACGGGCAAGCCATAGACATCGATTCACAGGGGAATCTGGTTCTAGCAGGTTTCAATCATCACACCCCCGGAGACTGGGATATCTATCTTTCTCAATACTCCGATCAGTTACAGCATAAATGGACCGTCCAAGATACGGCGTGTCCTTGCGGCAAGCCTGCATGAAAAGGTTTTGTTGAGGGGGTATCGTCAGCGGTTGTCGGCAAGCCTCATGGGATCGGCGGCCCGTGGAAGGGGCCGGCCGGGCTTGACCGACAGGACCGACTTTTGGAGAACCGCTGATGAATGCCAGAGCC
>JAAYVJ010000380.1 GCA_012517265.1 Planctomycetota bacterium
CCGACGATTCGTCGGCTGCCCATGTACTTTGCGCAGCTTCAGAGGGTGATTCAGGAGGGCCTGACCTCGGTGAGCAGTTCTCAACTGGCGGCGGCCCTGTCCTTGGAGCCCATTCAGGTTCGCAAAGATCTGGAGGCGATCGGAGTTACGGGTCAACCGCGGGTTGGCTTTCCTGTCGCCCAGTTGGTCACGGCCATCGAGAGGTTCCTGGGGTGGGACAACGTGACCGACGCCTTCGTCATTGGAGCCGGCCACCTCGGAACCGCTTTGGCGGGCTACCAGGGTTTCGAGAAGCACGGGCTCAACGTGGTGGCGCTGTTTGACAACGATCCCCGCAAGGTCGGCCAGACCATCCACGGCAAAGAGGTTCTGCACGTGGACAAGCTGGGCAATCTGGCAAGCCGCCTCCACGTGCATATCGCGATCCTGACCGTTCCGGCCGAGGTTGCCGCGAGCGTCGCCCAGCTCGCCATCGACGCGGGCATCCAGGCCATCTGGAACTTTACGCCCACCAAGCTGATCGTCCCGGAGAACGTCATTCTCGAACGCGTCGATCTGGCGGCCAGTCTGGCCGTGCTTTCGAGCAAGCTCGCCGCCCGTCTCAGGCCGGTAGAGTCGACATCCCTGACTCAAGAGGATCAGGCCTGATTTCATCGATAACAATGGAGCAACCCATGGGGAACGCACAGAAAACAGAATCCGCCGGCGATCTGCGCAAATTCGAGAAGGTCTGCCAGATCATCGACAAGTATAACCGAGATCCGTCCAAGCTGATCCCGATCCTGCAAGAGGTTCAGCATGAGTACCGCTACCTGCCCGAGCAGGTGCAGTCGTACATTGCGACGTCGCTCGGGCTTTCGCCCGCGAGGGTCTTCGGCGTCGCCAGCTTCTACGCCAACTTCGCTCTGGAGCCCAAGGGTCGGTACGTGATCCACGTCTGCGACGGCACGGCCTGCCACGTCAAGGGTTCCAGCGGCATCAAGGAGGCCATTTGCGAGCTGCTCAAGCTCAGCGACAGAAAGAAGACGACCAACGACATGCTCTTCACCCTGGAGACGGTCTCATGCCTGGGGGCGTGCGGACTGGCGCCGGTGATGACGATCAACGATGAAGTCCACGGCCAGGTGACGCCCGCCAAGGCGGTCGAGCTGATCAAGGCCATCATGGAACGGGAGCAAGGCAAATGAGTGAGCAGATCAACCTCGAAGCAGTGGGGCGTCAATACAAGGAGACGCGAGCCGCGATCGCCCGGCGGGTCATCGTTTGCGCCGGAACCGGCTGCGTCGCCAACGGTTCCTTGAAGGTCTTCGCTGCCCTCAAGAGCGAGACCGAGAACCGCGGCCTGGATGTTGTCGTTGAGCTCGGACACGATCACCACAAGAGCGACGTCCTCCTGTCCAAGAGCGGCTGCCAGGGCTTCTGCCAGGCGGGACCGCTGGTCACCATCGAGCCCGACGATTATCTGTACATCCACGTCAAGCCGGAGGACGCGAAGGACATCGTCGAGCAGACGCTGATCGGAAACCGCCCGGTGGCCCGGCTGCTGTACAAGGACTCGGCCACAGGCGCCTCGTTCGAGAAGTGGCACGACGTTCCGTTCTACAAACGCCAGCGCCGCGAGATCCTGGGCGACTGCGGCAACATCGACCCGGAGGACATCCGCGAGTACATCGCCAAGGGCGGTTACGAAGCGGCCCGGCGGGCCTACACGCAGATGAAGCCCCAGCAGATCTGCGAGGAGATCGCGGCGTCGGGTCTTCGCGGACACGGCGGCGGCGGCTTCCCCACAGGCAAGAAATGGACTCTGACTCTCGCGGAGAAGTCGGAAAAGAAATACGTCATCTGCAACGCCGACGAGGGCGACCCCGGCGCCTTCATGAACCGCAGCTTGATGGAAGGCAATCCGCACCGCGTGCTGGAGGGCATCATGATCGCCGCGCGGGCCATTGAGGCGGACGAGGCCTTCGTCTACGTGCGGGCCGAGTACCCGCTGGCCGTGCAGAGAATTCGAAAAGCCGTGGCGGACGCCGAAAAAGCCGGGATTCTCGGCCAGGGGGTGTTCGGCAGCCGCCACAACATGCTTTGCCACGTGATGGAGGGGGCGGGGGCTTTCGTCTGCGGCGAGGAAACGGCTCTGATGGCCTCGATCGAGGGGCTGCGGGGCATGCCGAGGCCGAAACCCCCGTTCCCCGCCCAGAGCGGGCTCTGGGGCAAGCCCACCGTCATCAACAACGTCGAGACGCTGGGGACGGTGCCCCTGATCATCCTCCAGGGCAGCCACAACTATCGCACGCTGGGCACACAGGGCTCCCCGGGCACCAAGACCTTCGCCCTGACCGGCCACGTCGTCAACACGGGCCTGATCGAGGTGCCCTTCGGCTCGACGCTGCGGAAGATCATCTTCGACATCGGCGGCGGCGTGATCGACAAGCACGGCAAGATCGACTCCGACGGTTTCAAGGCCGTCCAGATCGGCGGCCCCTCCGGCGGCTGCCTGGTCGACGAGCACCTGGACATGCCGCTGGATTTCGACTCGATCAAGCCGACCGGCGCGATCATCGGCTCCGGCGGACTGGTCGTGATGAACCGCGACACGTGCATGGTGCAGGTGGCGCACTTCTTCATGCGATTCACGCAAAACGAGTCGTGCGGCAAGTGCGTCCCGTGCCGCGAAGGGACCAAGCAGATGCTGGCCCTGCTCGACGACATCATTCACGGCCGGGGCACGGCCCAGACGCTGGAGCTGCTCGAACAACTCGCCAAGGCGGTGCAGATCGGCTCGCTGTGCGGGCTGGGCAAGACGGCCCCGAACCCGGTGCTCAGCACGCTTCGCTACTTCCGCAGCGAGTACGAGGCCCACATCTTCCAGAAGCGATGTCCCGCCGGCCAGTGCAAGGCTCTGGCGGTGCCGGAGATCCTCGCCGAGCGGTGCAAGGGCTGCGGCGCCTGCCTGCGGAAATGCCCGGTCGGCGCCATCACGGGCGAGAAGAAGGCCCCGCACCGGATCGACCCGAAGCTTTGCATCAAGTGCGGCACCTGCGCCCAGGCCTGCAAGTTCAACGCGATTGTCGGAGTATGACGAATATGAACAACGGAACTTCCTTACTGATAGACGGACGCGACATACGGATCGAAGGCGAGCGGAACCTGCTGGAGCTCATTCGCAAGGCGAACATCGACCTGCCGACGTTTTGCTACCATTCGGATCTGAGCATTTACGGCGCGTGCCGGCTGTGCATCGTCGATATCGAAGGCATGGGCATCGTGACGTCCTGCACCACGCTGCCGAAGCCCGGCATGAAAGTCAAGACCAACACGGCGCAGCTTCGCAGCATGCGGAAGATGTACCTGGAACTGCTGCTGGCCAACCATCATCAAGGCTGCGCCACCTGCGTCAAGAACGACGGATGCAAGCTCAACGAGTTGGCCATGCGGATGGGCGTCACCGAAGTCCGCTTCCAGCCGGCCCAGGGCGCCAAGCCGATCGACACGTCGAACCCGTCGCTGGTTCGCGACCCCAACAAGTGCATCCTCTGCGGCGACTGCGTCCGCGCCTGCCATGAGATTCAGGGCGTCGGCGCGATCGATTTCGCGTTCCGCGGGGCCGCCACGACCGTGGCGCCCGCCTTCGGCAAGGACCTCAGCAAAGTCGATTGCGTCTACTGCGGACTCTGCGCCAGCGTGTGCCCGACCGGCGCGATCACGCCCAAGCCCCAGATCGACCCGGTCTGGGAGGCGCTGAGCAATGAGAAAAAGACGGTCGTCGTTCAGATCGCCCCGGCCGTCCGCGTCGCCCTGGGCGAGATGTTCGGCCTGGAGCCCGGCGTCGTCACCACGGGCAAGATCGTCGCGGCCCTCAAGATGCTCGGTTTCGACAAGGTCTACGACACGAGCTTTGCGGCGGACTTGACCGTACTCGAAGAGGCCAACGAGTTCCTGGGCCGAAAGACCAAGGGCGAGCGGCTGCCGCAGTTCACCTCCTGCTGTCCGGCTTGGGTGAAGTACGCGGAGCAGTACTGCTCCGACCTGCTGCCCAACGTGTCCTCCTGCCGCTCGCCGCAGCAGATGTTCGGCTCGCTGGCCAAGGCGACGCTGCCTCAAACGCTGAACGTCGCCCGCGAGGACCTGGTCGTCGTTTCGATCATGCCCTGCACGGCCAAGAAGTTCGAGGCCCAGAGGCCCGAGTTCCGCACGACCGCCGGACCCGACGTGGACTTCGTCCTGACCACGCAGGAATTCGGCAAGATGATCCGCCAGGCCGGCATTCAGTTCAACAACCTGACGCCCGAGTCGCTGGACCTACCGCTCGGTTTCAAGACCGGCGCCGGCGTGATCTTCGGAACCACCGGCGGCGTCAGCGAAGCGGTCCTTCGGTACGCACACGAAAAGCTCACCGGCGTGCGGGTGGACAACGTGGACTTCTCCGAGGTCCGCGGCATGCAGGGGACCCGCGTCAAGACGATCAAGCTGGGCGACGTCGAGCTCAAGCTGGCGATCGTCCACGGACTCAAGAACGCCAAGGCCGTCGTCGAAGAGATTCGCGCGGGCAAGTGCGACTACGATTTCGTCGAGGTGATGGCCTGCCCTGGCGGATGCATCGCCGGCGCCGGCCAGCCTGTGAGCTTCGAGTCCGACACCAAGCAGCTTCGGGCCCAGGGCCTCTACGACTGCGACAAGACGCTGCAACTGCACAAGTCCCAGGAGAACCCGTACGTGGCCAAGTGCTACGAGACGACCCTCGGCGACGTCGGCGGCCACGTCGCCCACGAGCTGCTGCACACGCACTACAAGAGCCGCAAACGAGTCGCGGACGAAGGCTTCTCGGTCCTGGAGCCGGGCGCGGCCAAGGCGTTGGAGATCAGCGTCTGCGTCGGCACGAGCTGCTATCTGCGGGGCTCGCAACAGCTCCTGCAGAAGCTGGTCGGCCACATCAAGGACCGCGATCTCGAAGACACGGTCGATGTCCGCGCCACCTTCTGCTTCGAGGCCTGCGACAAAGGCCCCAGCGTGAAGATCGGCGACGTACTCATGCATCACTGCACGTTCGAAATGGCGCGGGCCGA
>JAAYVJ010000381.1 GCA_012517265.1 Planctomycetota bacterium
CAGTTGCGGCGGACGACCAGCCCATTTCGATCCATGAAGTCCAGGGCTTCCGGCGGTTCCAGGCCTTGCCATGTCGTATTGCCGCCGGCCTGCCCGGCGGTCGCGTAGCGCATCAGGCGGACATTGGCCCGGCGGTACGCTTCGACGTAGCTTTCCGGCGTCGTCCCCGTGTCGCCGATCAGGTCCGCCCAGAGGTGCCAGACGACGCCGTTGAGCGTGAACTTGCGGCCCTCGATCTTCCACTGGCGATAGCCGAACGTCGTCTCCTTCGTATCGACCGCCTTGCCGTCAACCACGACAATCGTCCGCAGCCGGTACAGATTGGGCGTATCCGGCCACCAGAGCCGGGGGTTGTCCCACCCACTGTTGAGGATGATAGTCTGGGTCTTGCCGGCGTCTAGTGTAAAAGACTTGGTCGAGAAAGCCTGCTCCACCCGCCCGGTCGCGTCATCGACGGCTTCCCACCGGATTTGGCCGGAGGCATCCCGGCCCATGCCGTTCGTCAGCGTGACCTCGGCTTCGAGCTGCTGCTTGTCGACCAGCGGCTTGACGAACACATCGGACGCGTAGATGCCGCCGGCCGCGATGAATCGCGGCGTACAGAGAATACCCGACTGCGGGGAGTTCCAGATGGGATAGTCCAGGTCCTGGAAGCCGTCGTGGAAGAACTTGAGCGGCGTGTTGAACGTCCGGCGAAGTTTGAGCGGCCGGTCGGGATCGGCGGTCCGACCATACCAGGCGTCGCGAATGCCGACCCAGATCTCGTTCACCTGTCCTGGCTCGACGCCCTTGGTTACGTCGATCTGGAAATGACAGAACGGGTTCTTCTCGAAGCCGCAGTAGACCCCGTTCACGAATACGGTCGTGTTCAGGCTGTTCTGGGGGAAATCCAGCAGGAACGACCGGCCGGCCAGGGTCGCAGGCACATGGACTTTCGTCCGATACCAGAGCCGATGGGCGAAAAGCAGGTCGGGCCGGCTGACGTTCTTGTCGGACGGCACCTTGATCGCATGGAAAAACATCGCTTCCGGCAGCATCTTGATCGGTTCGGCGACCTCGCCGGGCATCTGCTCGTCGTCTCGTGTCGCCTCCCAGAGACCTTTGAGCGAAATGCTGGACCGCTCGCCAGCCGGGGCATCGGGGAGTTGGAAGACGTTCTTCCCTGCCTCCTCGTCCTTCGCGTCCCGGCCGGGTTCGTTTGGCTTGTACTTCGAGTGCGGATGGAACGGGCCTTCGTGCAGGCAGATCGCGTCGCAGGCGTAGAGAATCCTCTGCGGCTTGCCGTCCTTATCCTCTGTCTTGGGAAGCCGGATCTCCAGCATGTGCTGGCCGGCGGCCAATTCGGCATCGCCCATGTGAAGCCAGGCAACCTCGCAGAAAAACGCGATCTCCATCAGGTCGGTCGTCAGTTCGTCCGGACTGATCGCCTTCCACGGGTCGCCGTCGATTCGATACTCGAACGGCGACCGGGCGAACTCGAACCCGATCCGGCTCCAGACCTCGTAGCCGCCGGTCTTCTTGATCGCGAAGGGATACTGGACGACGACCGCGTCGGCCTTCACCTCATCCACGACCTTGTCGGCATCGAAGGAGACATGCATCCACTTGCCTTCGGAGAGGAACTGCGCGTTGCCCCAGCCGGCGTTGTTGACCTTCACGTTGGCCCGGCCGGACTCGCCCTCCAGCCATACGAATTCGCCCGCCCGCACCGTCACCGACATGATCGCCACCGCGACGACCGCCGCACCCGTCCAGTTCCGCATCGCCATCTTCCTTTCGAACAGATTCCGTCCGGCAATCCCATGCGCCGGAGGCCCGATGATACCACAGGAGCGTATGTCGTGTCACCGCTTGCTTTTGCGCCGCCGGTGGGTATGATTGTACCTGGTGCCGCCCGACGTGGACCCCGGATCTGGGGCGGCGGCAATTGAACGCAAATTCATGGGAGGCCGATGATATGAAGATCAAGGTTCTTCTGGTGCTGCTGGCGGTATGCGCGGGGGTCGCGCTGGCCGCGGCGCCAAAGATGATGAGCGTGCAGGTGGAAAGCTCCAAGGTGCGGGAGAAACCCTCGCGTTTGAGCAAGGCCGTCGGAGAAGTGAAATACGGTGATAGAGTCCAGCCCGGGGCCCTGCAGAATGGATGGTATCCGGTGACTGTAAACGGCGTAACCGGCTGGCTCAGCGAGTCGGCGCTCTCAACGAAGAAGATCGTGATGAGTTCCGGCGCCAATGACGTCGCCACAGGAGCTTCCGACGAAGAAGTCGCCATGGCCGGCAAGGGATTCAACCAGCAGGTCGAGGACAAGATGAAAGCCGATGGAAAGCTCGACTACACCTGGGTCGACAAGATGTCGAAGTTCGAGCCCCAAGAAGATGAAATCGTGCTCTTTCGCGCCCAGGGCAGTCTGGTGGGAGGCGGCCAATGAACCCGAAACGCTTGATTGCCATCCTGCTTGCTCTGAGCCTGCTGATCCCGGTGTTGTTCTGCGGTTGCGAAGGGATGCCTGAGGCGGGCGCCAACATCGGCAGGGCCGTCGGCGTGATCGACGACGACGAGGCCGAGTCGATCATCCGAGGCGGCAACGCCATTCAAAAGGCGGCTCAGGACATGACGCCGGAACAAGAACACTACGTCGGTCGAGCTGTTGCGGCCAAGGTGTTCCAGAGCTACAAACCGCTGGATCAGGCCGAGGCCAATGCCTATTTGAACCTGCTCGGCCAATCGCTCGTCGTCTTCTCGGGACGGCCCGAGACGTTCCGCGGCTATCATTTTCTGCTGCTGGACTCGGACGAAGTCAATGCTTTCGCGGCGCCGGGCGGCCTGATCCTCGTGACACGTGGCATGGTTCAGTGCTGCCAAACCGAGGACGAGCTGGCCGCCGTGCTGGCGCACGAGATTGGCCACGTCGAGAAGAAACACGGCCTGAACGCCATCAAGCAGGCCCGCTGGACCTCGGCCGCCACGATCCTCGCAGCGGAGGCCGGCAAGCAGTCGGGCGTTGAGGAACTGGCTGAGTTGACGGAAGCGTTCGAGGGGTGCGTCGGCGATGTCGTGATGACGCTTACAACCAAGGGTTACTCGCGAAAACAAGAGTTCAGCGCCGACGCCGCCGCCGTGAACACTCTGCGTCGCGCCGGATACCCCGAGTCGGCGTTGGTCACGATGCTCCAACGCATGGGCCAGCGGCTTGGCGACGCCGAAGGGCCGGGATTCGCCAGAACTCACCCGAAGGCTCAAGACCGCATCGAGGCGATCACTCCGACGATCGTGGACCGCGGCGTCGCTTCCAACGCCGTCCGCCAGCAACGTTTCGCCAAGGCGATGCAGTCGATCCTGGCCGCCAAGTGATCGTGCGGGGAAAAAGACGGTATGTCGAACCACGTCAAGAAGTGCCTTCGAGGATGGGGGGTCGGCCTGGCCGGCGGGCTCATCGCGTTGCTTGCGTGGCAGTTGGGCTGGCTCGAATCCTGGGAGGCCCCGACGTGGACGTGGCGGGTGAAGTTCTTCTCGCAACGGGAGACTCTCTCGCCACAGGTCAAAGTAATTCTCCTGGACCAGGCCAGCCTCGATTGGGCTCAACGCGAGAACGATTGGGGCTGGCCCTGGCCTCGCGAGGTGTACGGGGCGATCTCGGCATTCTGCAAGCGGGCCGGCGCGAAGGTCGTTTGCTACGATCTGCTCTTCACCGAGCCCTCCGTCAACGGCGTGCCGGACGACGAAGCGATGGGCGCCGCGTTGCGGGAAGGCACACCGGCGGTGCTGTCCCTGATGTCGGGCGGAAGTCGGACCACCTGGGCCGATTACATGCGGCGTCCCGTCCTCAAGATCGACCTGCCCGTTGTGACGCAGGCATCGAGTCTGCTGTTCCCGGTGCAACAGATCGCGGCCGGCGCAGCCGCGGCGGGCCATGTCTTGGGTTCGCCGGACGCCGATGGCGTCTTTCGCCGGGTTTCGCCGTTCTGTCGATTCGACGGGATCGAGATTCCGGCCCTCGCTCTGGCGGCATACCTGACTCCATCCGCCGACCCCAACTCGGTCGCGGCCTCCGGCGGACAATTGATCGTGGCAGACAAGCGAATTCCCCTCGATCGAGAGGGCAAGGTGATCCTGCGATTCAGGGGACAAAGCGGCCTGCCGCAGGCGTTCTCCGCCGCGGCGGTCATTCAGTCGGAACTGCGGCTGCGGGATGGCGAGACGCCGCCTTTGTCGCCGGAGACGTTCAAGGACTGCTACGTCTTTGTCGGCTGCAGCGCCCCGGCACTGCTGGATTTGCGGCCGATTCCGGTCAATCCCAAGTGTCCCGGAGTCATTCTCCATGCCACTTTCGTCGACAACCTCCTGACCGATTCCTTCATCGCCAATGCCGGTGCTCCCGCGGTGATCCTGGGCGTGCTGGCGACCGCCGTCGCGGCTGCCGTCTCTCTGAGTTTTGCCAACAAATGGTGGCAGTCCGGGTCCATCGCCGTCGTGTGGCTGGCCGTGCCTGTGCTCGTAGGGTTCGTTGCCTATGCCCAGGGACAATGGTGGCCGGTCGCGACCAACGGGCTGGCGTCGGCCTTGGCGTTGGTTGGAGCGCTGGCCGCCAACTACCTCGCCGAGGGCCGCCAAAAGGCGTTCATCAAGCAGGCGTTCAACCACTATCTCAGCGGGGAAGTGATCGACAAGATCATCCGCGACCCGTCGCACCTCCAACTCGGCGGCGAGAAACGCGAACTGACGATCATGTTCACGGACCTGGCGGGGTTCTCGACCTTCTCCGAGCGGCTGGGCCCGGTCGAACTGACCACCCTGCTCAACGATTACCTGACCGAAATGACCGACATCATCATGGAAGAAGGCGGCACGCTCGACAAGTACGAAGGCGATGCGATCATCGCGTTCTGGAACGCGCCGCTGGAACAGCCGGACCACGCGGTGCGGGCCTGCCGCGCGGCCATGCGATGCCAGCGTCGACTGGCGGAGCTTCGCGACGGGTTCCTGCAACGAACCGGCGCCACGTTGCGAATGAGGATCGGCATGAACACCGGCGACGTCGTCGTCGGCAACATGGGCTCGAAGAAGCGATTCAACTACACGATCCTCGGGGACGCCGCGAACCTGGCGGCCCGCCTGGAGGGGGCCAACAAGGCGTTCGGCACCGAGACCATGGTCTCCGGCAACACCTGGGACAAGGCCTCGTCCGAGTTCCGCGGGCGCAAGCTGGCGGACTTGCGGGTCGTGGGCAGAAAGACGCCGGTGCCCGTGTACGAACTGACGGGATTCGCAGGAGAGCCGGTGCCCCCCGCGTGGGAGGCGTTTGCCGCGGGGCGGGAACGATTCCGCCAGGGCGATTTCGCCGGAGCCAAGGCGATCTTCGAGCAGTTGCCCGACGATCCCGCGGCCAGAAGCTACGTCCGACGGTGCGACGATCTGTGCGCCCATCCGCCGACCGCATGGGATGGCGTCTGGGGGTTGACCGAAAAATGAACCTGCGGCTTTTCATCGGCGGTATGCGGGGCAGTCGGCCGGCCATCGGCAGCGGCTTCGACGAGTTCGGCGGCGACACCACCTCCCTGCTGCTCGTCGGATCGCGCGACGAACGCCTGATCCTCGACGCCGGGACCGGCCTGCGGACCATCGCGGACGAACTGGCCCCAATGGAGCCGGGCGAGGTCACCATCCTGTTCTCCCACTACCATCTCGATCACTTGGTCGGGCTCGTCATGAACCCGCTGTTCTACCGGTCCGAGTGGTCGTTCAGGTTCGTGGGACCGACCTTCGCCGACGGGGGCGTTCGCGAAGCCATCACGAAGCTGCTGGCGCAGCCGTACTGGCCGATCTCCTGGAAGCAGATGACCGCGAAACTCGAGTTCGCGAAGTTCCCCGTGGGCGGAATCGCGGTCGGAGGCTTGCGCATCCGCGAGTGTCCCGTGCCGCACCCGGGCGGATCCTTCGCCTACCGCGTCGACGACGCGGGCTGCGGCGCGTCGATGGTCTTCGCCACGGACATCGAATGGAAACAGCGGACGCCCGCCAACGAGGCGGCGTTCCTAGCGTTGTGCCGCGAGCCCTCGCCTGCGGACCTGCTGGTTATCGACGCCCACTTCGGCGACGTGGACCAGAAGGCGTTCGCCGGCTGGGGACACAGTAGCCGCGAGGACTGCCTGGCGATCGCGGCCAAGGCGGGCATCGGACGAGTGCTCCTCGGACATCACGCCCCCGAGGCCGATGACGAGAAGCTCCAGGCGGCGGAACGACAGGCAAAACAACTCTCGCCCGGCGCGTCGCTCGCCCGGGCCGGACAATGGTTGACGGTTGGGGGCTGAGGTACGACCATGCAGGAACAGCTTAAGGCCATATTGCCTCACATGCAGAACGTTGCGTTGGCGGTGGGGATCTTGTTCGTCGCGTATCTCGCGACGATTCCGTTGCGTCGCCGGCATCCCGCGCTCGAGACGGTCGAACCGCAACGACGTTCCGGCCGCCAGTTCCTCGGCGTATTGCTGAGCTATCCGGCGTTCGCCGTCTTGGTGGTGCTGTTCTCTGTCCCCGCGATCCACTGGTTCTATCATCCCTGGTTCTACCATCCCGAAGGGACTCCCCCCGACACGCTCATTGAACGCCCGTACGATCAGGCTTGGTTGCTCTTCTGGGGCATCTATGCGGTTGTACGCCTCGTCGAAGGCCTCGTGGCGGAAGGTTTCGCGCAACTGGGACGGACCTGCCCGCTGAACCGGTTGACTCGCGGGCTCTTCCGCCTGGCGATCATGATGGGCGTGGCCTTCATGCTGATCCGATTCCAGTTGGACCATCATATCGGCGTGCTGCTGACCTCGACCGCCATCGTCACCGGCGTCATCGGCTTTGCCATGCAGGGCGTGCTGGGCAACCTGTTGGCGGGCATGTCCCTGCACGCCTGCCGGACCCTGGCGGTCGGAGAATGGATCCACGCCGACGGCGTGAAGGGCCAGGTGATCCTGGTGAACTGGCGGGAAACCCGCGTGCGCACCCACGGCGGACACATCGTCATCATTCCCAACAGCAAGATGGCGGACGCGACCATTTACAACTATTCCTCGCCCACGAGCCTGCGCCGGCATGAGGTCGTGGTGGCGGCCAGTTACGGCGACGCGCCCGGCGACGTCATCGCGGCGCTCCTGGAGGCTGCCGATTGCGTCTCTTCGGTGGAGAAGCACCCCGTCCCGGACGCCTATATCACCGGGTTCAAGGACTTCTGCATCGAGTACGCCCTGCGGTTCTGGTCCAAGCACTACGAGGCGCGCACCTCGATCGAAGGCCACGTCATGCGAATGATCTGGTACAAATTCAATCGCCGGGGAATCGAGATCCCCTTCCCCATGAGCGGCCGCCTGCTGGGCAACTTCCTGGAGGCGGTCCACGCCCAGAAGTTCGAGAAGCCCCTGGCGTCGGAGATCGAGCGGATCGTGGATGACATGCTCCACAGCGATTTCGGACGCAAGCTCATGGCCGACTCCGGGGGCGCCTGCATCCTCAGCCGGGACGAACTCAGAACCGTGGCCCGCAGCGTCAAACGCACGCGGTTCACGTACGGCGAAACCCTGATGCGCCAAGGGGACACCGGGGAGTCGTTCTACGCCCTGGTCCAGGGAACCGTTCACGGCTCCATCACGAATTCCGATGCCGCACAACCCATCGAATTCGACCTGCATCCGGGGGCCCTCTTCGGCGAGATGAGCATGCTGACCGGGCTCCCGCGCAGCGCGACGATGACGGCCGTGACGAACTGCGAATTGATCGAGTTCGACCGCGCCGCCTTCACCCAGTTGCTCGCGTTGCGGGAGGAGATCCCGCGGATACTCTCCGAGCTGGCGGCCGCCCGGGCAGCCCAGAACGCCGCGTCCCTGGAGAAGATTCGGGCCTCCGCCGTCGTGCCCCCGGAACTGGCCCGCGACGGCATTCTGCATCGCCTCCGACGGATGCTCAGCGATCGAAGGGGGCGATGAAACTGTCCTAACGGACCCCACAACGTCCTCGTGCGGACGGAACACCGGTTGACGCTTGGGGACCACCCATGCAGGAACAACTCAAGGCAATAGTACCCCACATTCAGAACGCCACTGTGGCGTTGGCGATCCTGTTTTTCGCCTATCTGCTGACGGCTCCCCTGCGTCGCCGATACCCCCGGTCCGACGGCGTCAGCTCGGCAGGCCGTCGTTTGCGTCCGTTCCTCATCGCG
>JAAYVJ010000382.1 GCA_012517265.1 Planctomycetota bacterium
CTTCCGGGCGGCGAGGCCTTCGTCCTCGATTCGGCCACCGGCCAGGTGTGGTCGCGAGACGCAAGTCATGCCTCCTACGGCCCCAAGCTCCAAACGCAGACGCCTGAGGAGCCGACGGGATCGGGTCAATAGGGCGTTGCACTACCCGGACTGGGGCGGGGTGTTGCACAGTCAGTCGAGCTTGGGCTCGATGACCTGTTGGGCGCGGAAGCTCTCGCCGGTGAGGTAGTCGGTGAAAGTGACCTTGATCGTCAGCGGCGAGGAGAACACGCCGACCGCCTCGGGCCGGTCGAAGATGAGCCGATAGCCGGTGGTGGTCAGGGAATCGAACCAGAGCTTTCGCAGCTCGGCCGGCTCGACCTTCCACTGGCCCAGCAGGGCCTGACCGCTGGGGTTGTTCAGGTTCCAGAGCTGGACGTCCGCCGTTCCGGCGGCCTTGACGATGTCGCCTTCGGTGTCGACCGGCTGGATGTAGACGACCAGCTTCTCTTGGACGCCGTCGCGGTCCTTGTCGAAGAAGTTCGAGATCTTGGCGATCCGCAGGGTGGTCAGCTCGTAGGGGTTGGCCTGCTTGTCCTTCAAGGCGGACAGCTCACGGACCTGGGCCCGGAGCTGCTCGATCTCGGCCCGTTGTTGCTGGACGTCGCCGGTCAGCGAAGCCTTCTCCTGTTGGAGCTTCTCGGCCTTGAGCTCTTCGGGGGTCTTCCTCTCGGTGCCGATCCCGCAGCCGGCCAAGAACAGCAGAAACGTGGAAGCGTAGATGCGCAACTGCATGGACGCCCTCGGAATTTTCGACGACGCCCCGACGCTCCTGCGCTCCAACGCTCCCACGTTTCTACGTTCCATCGTTTCTGCCCCTGCCTTGGTGCATGTTCATGCTGCGGCGACGCGATCGTCGCCGCGGTCAATCCTTGTCATCGGTGCGGACGATCTCGGGAGCCCGCTGCAGGATCTGGTCCGCGAGCCCGTAGCTGACCGATTCCTCGGCGTCAAGCCAGAGGTTTCGGTCGCTGTCCTTCTCGATCTTGGCGATCTCCTGGCCCGTGTGATGGGCGAGGATCTCATTGAGTCTCGCACGGGTCCGCAAGATCTCGCGAGCCTCGATGTCGAGGTCTGTCGCGGGGCCTTCGAGCACGCCCATCACGTGAGGTTGGTGCACCAGGACCCGGCTGTTGGGCAGCAGGAACCGCTTTTTCGGGGCCCCGGCCGCCAGAAGGACCGCGCCCATGCTGGCCGCCTGTCCGACGCAGTAGGTGGCCACGTCGCAGCGGACAAACTGCATCGTGTCGTAGATCGCCATGCCGGCGGTGATCACCCCGCCGGGCGAATTGATGTAGAAGTGGATGTCGCTCTTGCTGTCCTCATTGCTCAAGAACAGCATCTGCGCGATGATCAGATTGGCCACGGCGTCGTTGATTCCGCCGCCCAGGAAGATGATCCGGTCCTTCAACAGCCGTGAGTAGATGTCGTATGCCCGTTCGCCCCGACCGGTCTTTTCCACGACAATGGGTACCAGGGTCTCGTTATTGCTCATTGTTCAGATTCCTTGCCATGAAGTTCGGTTTCGCGACCCTCGCCGCGGGCGTCCCGCCCCGGCCAGGCCCGCCGCCTGGAGAGGTTACGACCCCTTGCCCCCTTCGGTCTTCTTCTCGGTCTTGGGGGTCTCGTCCTCGTGGAGGACTTCGTCGATCAGGCCGTACGCCTTGGCGTCGTCGGCGCTCATGTACCGATCCCGCTCGGTTTCCGCCTGGATCTTCTCGAGCGGCTGGCCGGTGTGCTTGGCCAGGATGCTGTTGATCGTCTGCTTGGCACGCAGGATCTCCTCGGCCTGGATCTTGATGTCTGAGGCCTGGCCAGTGACGCCGCCCCAGGGCTGATGGAGCATGATCTTGGCGTGGGGCAAGGCGAAACGGCTGCCCTTGGTGCCCGCGGCCAGCACGACCGCGCCGCCGGACTGGGCCCGGCCGATGCAGTACGTCGCGACCGGCGAGCCGATGAACCGCATCGTGTCGTAGATGGCCATCGTGTCGTCCACCGTGCCGCCGGGGGAGTTGATGTACAGGCTGATCTCCCGGCCTTTCTTCATGTTGTCCAGGTACAGCAGCTTCATGATGACTTCCGCCGCCCGGGCATAGTTGATGTCGCCGATCAGGAAGACGATCCGGTTCTCCAGCAGCATGTCGTCCAGGCTCATCTGGCGATATCGCTGATACCCCGCGTGCTGATCGAAGGTGTCGGGTCTTCCGATGTGTCTGAGGTGGTCTTGTACGGACATGGAATGATCCTTCATTGGCTCTATGCCTCGGTCTAGTCTTCTTTGGACTCGGCCGCAGACTTCTTGGGTTTCTCTGGCTTCGCTTCGCCCTCGCCGCCGGCGATGTTCGCCGACTCGAGCAGTTTGCTGATGCACTTGCTCTGGCGGACTTCCAGCCGGAACTGGGCGAGTGAGCCGTCGCGTTCCATCTGTTCTTTCAGTTTCTCCGGTCGCTGACCTCTCTGGATGGCGACGCGGGCGATGTGTCCGTTGATCTCTTCCTCGGTCACGTCGACGTCGAGCTTCTCGGCCACCTTGTCCATGATGAAGAAGGTCCGAAGCTGCTCTTTGGCCTGTTCCTCGCTGCCGGCCCGAAGCTGCTCCATCTGTTCGTCCACCTGTTGGCGGCTCAGACCCCGGGACAGCAGGTTGATGTACTGCCGCTGGAGGATGTTGCCGGCCTGGCGGGCGACGATGTCCATCGGCAGCTCGAACTTCGTGTTGTCCAGCAGGTAGCGATAGATCTGGTCGCTCATCTCGCTCTGGACTTGGCTCTCGACGCGGGCCTGCAGGTTCTCGCGGATCCGGTCCCGCAGGTCGTCGACCTTCTCGACGCTGAACCGCTGCAGGAAGTTCTCGTCCAGTTCGGCCAGCTTGAGGAACTTGATGTCCTTGACGTCGATTTCGACCTCAACCTTGCGGCCCTGGTACTCGGCGCGGAAGAAGGTCTGCGGGACCTCGACGGTCGCGGTCTTCTTTTCGCCGGCTTTGACGCCGACGAGCAGTTCGTCGAGCTTCTCGACCGGGATCGGTCCGACGAAGCCGTTGGGCCGCACGAAGATCTCGGCGTTGTCCAGCTTGGTCTCGGCCTCGGGGATCGGAGTCTGCTGGGCCTCGTTCTCCTGCGGCTTGCCCTCGGCGATGGCGGCCTGGCGGGCCTTCTCCTCCTCGGTCAGCTCGACTCGCAGGCGGACGTCGGCGACCACCTGGTCGTCCTTCTGGACCACCCCGTCCTCGCGCGGGGTCCACACCCCGGACCACCGCTGGAGTTGCTCGATCTCCCGATCGATCTGGGCTTCGGTCACCTCGACCTCGGGTTTCGTCACCGGGATGCCTTCCAGCGCCGGCAGCTCGAACTCCGGCCGGACCTCGATCTCGAAGGAGAACTTCATCGGCCCGGTCTCCGGCAGTTCGATGTGCTCGTAGTCGATCTCCGGGTCGGTCAGCGCGTCCAGCTTCTGGGACTTCATCGCCGCCTCGCTGGCCTCGGCCAGCAGCTTGAGCTTGACGCTGTCCTTGGTTTCCTTGCCGAATCGCTTCTCGAGCAACCGGCGGGGGGCCCGGCCTTTGCGGAAGCCCGGCAGCACGGCCTCGCGGCGAAGCTCGCGGTACTGTTCGTCGGCCATCTCCTTGATCGTTTCCTCGGGGATCTCGACCGACACTCTCTTCTTGCAGGGCCCGATCTCCTCGACCACCACGGTGTTCTTGGCCGTCCTGGATTCGGGGGTCGTCTGCGTGCCTTCCTCCTGCTCGGAGGCCTTCGCGTCTTGTTTCTCTTCCGCCATTGCGGAGCTCCCAAAAAGCTGTGATGTGTTCCGAAACCAAATAAAAAAAGGCCTCAGGGGACCGAATCCCCTTGGCCATACGAACGTTGCCGACTGCGCTGCGAGTGCAACGGAGCTTCAACGTATCGACGACCAACGCCAAACTAGCACTAGTCGGTACCTCGCCGATACTATAGGATGCCGGTCCATAAAACAGGCCCGGCGGTTTCCCATCCTTGGGAGCAGAACTCCCAAAAGCGGGCGATGAGGCTTGAACTCACGACACCCACGTTGGCAACGTGGTGCTCTACCACTGAGCTACGCCCGCGACATAACACGCAAAGTATATACGTCGTCCCAGACCTCTGCAACCCCTTTTTTCACAAAATTTTGAGGTTTCTGACGGTCGGACGCGGTTGTTGAGGCTCTCTCTTCCTACTGCGATGCCCGGCTCTCCGTCATCTGGGTTTTCTGGTCGGTCGCATTGGGATCCGTCGGGGCTGCCGTGGGTTTCACCTCCCGGCGTTCCTCCAAGGGGGTGGCCGCCCAGCCGGCCCAGAGGCGGGCCTCCGCCCGGTCGCTCCTGCCGGCCGCGTAGAGGTCCACCCCTGTGCGGCCCGCGTCGATCGCATGGACCTCCGCGCTGAGCCGGTATCGCATCGCCATTCCGCCGCCATCCCAGAGGGTGATCGCGCCGGACTGGGTCTCAGTGGACAACTCGGCGGTGACGCCGGGCTGGAATTTGGAGGTGCCGATGAAGGCGTACCGCTGTCGGGCCCTCAGCAGGATCCGCTCGTGGACGTTCTTGTAGTCCGAGGCGATCTCGAACGAGAATGCCTTGTGCGATGCGTTTCGCAGGCTCGTGGCGCTGCCGGGGCCGCAGCCGGCCAGCCAGAACAGTGCGAGAACCAACCCGATTGACAACACACACCGCCGCGGTTTCCAGGCCATAGTTCTCTACCGAAGGCGGACCGAGCCGCTGGTGGTTCGCAGGGTCAGGCTGCCGTTGCCGAGGCCGACGACGCCGCTCAGGTGTTTGTGGCTCATCTGGCCCTGGACCGTGATCGGCAGGTCCGACTGCACGGACCCGCTGGTCGTGGACATTTCGATCTGGCCTGCGAAGTTCGGCGGGGCGGCGACCGTCACGCCGCCGGAGATCGAGCCGGCGGTCGCGGCGACATCCGCCGGAGCGGTCGGCGCGAACTCGATCGACAGGCCTCCGCTGACGGATTCGGCGTCGAGCCTGGAGCAGTTGATCTCCCTGCCCTCCACGCGTCCGCTGGTGCCTCGCATCTCGATGCTCGGGGCTCGGGCGTCGCGGGCCACCACGGACCCGCTGGTCGAGCTGAGCCGGATGCTTTGGGCCTGGACCCGTTCGGCCGCCGAGCGGCCGCTGGAGGTGTGCAGGTCGCACGAGCCGAGTTCCGAGCCGTCGAAAAGCTCCACGCTGCCGCTGCACGAGCCCATGTTCACGTCGCCGCCGCGGATGCTCTGGCAGGTGACGGAGCCGCTGGCCGTGTCGGCGCGGACGCTGCCCTGCAGGCCGGTCGCTTGGACTGAGCCGGAGGAGCTGTGACACTCGACGCTGGTCCGGGTCGGCACGACGATGTCGTAGCTGACGCTGACCGAGCGGCCGTTTCCCTGCTTGGGCGTGTCCGCCTTGATCGTGACGCGGTCGCCCGAAGGCTCGATCCGGATCTCGGTCGCCTCGGCCATCTCCCGGGCCTCGTCCTCCGTCGGCGCCTGTCCGCGGATGGTGGCGATGATCCTCGCCTCGCCCACCGCCTGACCTGCGATGTCGATCGAGCCGCTGGCGGTCGAGACGGCCAGGGTCCCGCCGTCCGCCATCGGATGTTGGAGTTCGACCGTCCGCTCGTAATGCGCCTGCGACCAGTTGTGCATCTCGACGTTGCAGGCGCCCACGCCCACCCCTACTGCGGCCAAGACGCAGGCCAGGAGGACAAACCGCACCGATTTCATGATTCTTCTCTCCTTCTCGTAAACGGCGCCGCCGACTCCGGGCGTTTCGACGTCCGGCTCGCGGGCCACACGCCGTTAGTCGCGTCCTGCGACCTCCTATTTCATGACGGACCTCTGCAAAACGGACATTGGGCCTACTTCAGGAAGGGAGAATCATGTTCTTTGATTCTCCTGTACCAAATCTTGACCTTCGTTCCAAAGTGGGCTTCCGCCGGTTCTTCAGGGAAATCGAAGAATGAGATTTCCTTGAAGAATATAGGCCCAATGCCCGTCTTGCAGAAGTTCCACTACTCACTCTTATACTGCTCGATCAACTTCTTCACCAGCCCATTTCGGGGCGTCTCCTCCTCGTTGAGGGTGTCGGTCGCCGAGGCCAGGCGGGCGGGCTCGGTCCGATGCAGCCGTTGGATCAAGGCCAGGGCCTGCCGCCGGATCTCGGGGATGTGCTCGTCGACCATCAGGCCCGCCTGCTGCCCTTGGCCGTAGAGCCGCACGAGCGACTCCCGCTTGGCCAGGGTCTGCAGGAACGCCTTCTCCAGGATGATGATCTCCTGCTCCGTCACCAGTCGCTCGTCGATCCGCCTGCCCAGTCGGTTCGTGTCCTCCACGCCCAGCAGGTACAGCACCTGTGCCCACGTCCGGCACGGGAGCATCTTGATCTTCGTGATCTCCTGCAGGGCCTTGCGCTCGGTGTTCAGAAAGACGCTGAACATCCGCTGCGCCTCGTCCCGCAGATGGATCTGCTCCTGCCTTCGCACCAGTTCGAATTGCCACCTCTCGGCCTTCTTGGACGGCGACCCGGTCTCGATGAGCGTCAGAAGATTGCTGGCTTCCTGGGCCGCGGCCTTCTGAACGGCCGGCAGAGTCTCCTCGTTCAGGATCTCCGGCACGTTCGGCTCCTGCACCGCGGCGGCGACCGCCGTATCGCCCATCGACACTGCGGCGGGCTTGTGATTTGCCGCAGGCCGGCCCTCCCGAATGGTTCGGATGAACGACAGGAACGCCGCCGCGGTCTCCTGGTGCCGACCTTTCCTCGCCCAGTGGCCCAGGATCTTCCGCCAGGTCTTGTACCGGTGCTCGTCGTGGAAGTACTCCCCGAGGTCCACCGCCAGCCCCGAGGCCACGCCGGCCTCGGCGCTGTGCTGTGTGAGCGTCTGGATCCCGTGAATCACGGTGAACATGTTCTTTTGGTACTTCTCCGCACTGCCGTCGTGGAAGCGTCGCAGCCGCTTGAGGGTCAGGCAGATGTTGTCCATCATCATGTCGTTGACGGTCAGGACGTAGGAAGGCGTCTGCTCGGCCTGCTCGAACTCCGTGATCTCCGCCATGCCGGCCAGGATCCCGTTCTCGGCGGGCGTCTCGTCTTTCGGGGCCCCGTTGTTCGTCTCCGCCTCCTTGCCGATCCGCTTGAGCAGTTCATCCACCGGCAGGACGGCCCGCCTGAGCCGGCGGTCCTGGAATCCATAGTAGATCTGCACGGGGCTGATGATCTTGATTGCCAGCACGGCCGACAGGCCGATGCCGATCCAGAGGAAGATCCGGCCGTACCGCTGCAAGGATTTGTGGATTCGGTCGAAGGGGTCGTTGGTCCGGCGGGTGACCATGGAGAACCCGTCGTCTTCCGTCGTCGGAGCCGAGGCGGCCGCAAAGACCGGCCCGAGCGAGGAGAAGGGCTGAGCCGCTATGGGCGTAAATCCGAAGCACGAATCGCGAATTCCGAAACAAACCCAAATGACCGAAATCCAAAGCACGAAACGGCCCGCGCGGATTCGCGGCGGTGTTTCGGTCATTTGGACTTCGTGCTTTGAATTTGTTTCGGATTGACGTTCCCGCCTTCGCGGGGTCGGATTTCGGATTTCGAATTTCACCCGCTTCCCGCAGGCTGTGGGATCCGGGCGGCGTCTCGACAGAACTTGCCCGCCCGTCCCCCCGACGACGCCAGCGGCTTTTCCCGGATCGAGAGATTGCATGAACGCACCTCTGTACCCAGCCCTCGTCAGTCACCTCGATCATTTTACCACTTCGCCCGGCGGGCTTCATCCCCTTTTTGTCGCCTTCTTCGCCGACTCGCGGCCGAATCCTTTCGTGAGGATCAAGACCACGGCCGCCAGGATGAGCAGGACGATCGTCACCGACATCGCCCGGCCGATCATGGCGTCTCGTGACGCGAGAGCCGCTCTTCGTTGCGAGCGCCACAAGGGGATGGACAACCGGACGGAGTGCGTACACAATGATCGATGGTCGGCCGGCCCCGTTGTTCGACCGCAAGCGGGGTGTTTCCCGGCCTGGGCCGGATGAA
>JAAYVJ010000383.1 GCA_012517265.1 Planctomycetota bacterium
ACTTCAGCCGGCCGTGGGGCCATCCTATTTCGCCGTCGGCGGGCCCAACGCGGACGTAACCATCGGCTCGGCGGACAAGGCCAGCGCGTTCAAGTACCAGTTGGTGCTCGATTCGATGGGGGCCGCCATCCGGACCGCGACATTCCGCGAGTTCGACAACCTCGACCCCAAGGACCCCAAGCCCCTGACGGTTCTGGCGCCGATCGAGATGAGGAACGGCGAAGTGCTCTCGTTGGCCAGCGAGGCGCTGATCGTGGCCGACCAGGGCCGCAGGCTCAACCTGAGCCGGTTGAGCTGGCGATCCCTGGACGTCGAGCAACTCCAGGACGGCGGCGCCTCGGCGGCCTTCGAGGCCACGATCGTGGACGGCAACGACCGGCCCGTTCTGAAGCTGACCAAGACCTACCGCGTCCATCCGGACAACTACATGCTCGACGGCTCCATTCGCGTCGAGAACCTCGACGGAAAAGAGCATCGGGTTTACTACGACCTCAACGGCCCGGTCGGTCTGCCCGCGGATGCCGCCTACCGCCGCACCATGGATTTGCGGAAGGTCGTCGCGGCCTTCAAAACCTCCTCCGGGGAGATCCAGAGCGTCGGAAAGGCCATGAAGGCTCTGGCCAAACCCAAGACGGACAAGGATCGCGAGTTGAACCTGGACCACAAGGAGGCGACGTTCCTCTGGGCGGCCTCGGTGAGCAAGTACTTCGCGGGTATCCTGGTCCCGACCACGGCCGACGGCCAGCCCGGCGGCGACTGGATCGCGGGCAGATGGGGCGTCTACTACAATCCCGACCAGGACGACAAGCACAGCAGCGGCGACGAATCGCTGGGCTTCGTGGTCCGCAGCGCGTCGATCAAGCTGGAGCCCGCCGGCAGCCAGACGCATTCGTTCCAGCTCTACCTGGGCCCCAAGGACAAGAGCCGGTTCGACAAGGTCGAGTTGTACCGCCAGCTCGGCTTCGTCCACACGATCGACTTCATGAGCTGCTGCTGCCCGACCAGCATCATCAACCCGCTGGCCTTCGGCATCCTGGCGATCATGAAGTGGATGTACTTCGTCATCCCGAACTACGGCATCGTCATCATCATCCTGGTCTTCTTCATGCGGCTGGCTTTGCACCCGATCACAAAGAAGAGCCAGATCGCGATGCACAAGATGAGCAAGCTGGCGCCGCGGGCCGAGGAGATCAAACAGAAGTACGGCAACAACAAGGCCGAGATGAACAAGAAGCTCATGGAGCTTTACCGCGAGCAGGGCGCTTCGCCCATCATGGGGTTCCTGCCCATGTTCGTGCAGATGCCGATCTGGATCGCCTTGTGGAGCGCGATCTACACGAGCATCGACCTGCGCGGCGCGGCGTTTCTGCCGTTCTGGATCACCGACCTGTCGGCCCCGGACGCCCTGGTTCCGCTGGGGAATCTCAGGGTCCCGCTGCTGGGCTGGCACATCGGTTCGCTGAACCTGCTGCCCATCCTGATGGGCGTGGCGTTCTACCTGCAGCAGAAGCTCACGCCGATGCAGCAGGCCTCGGCGGCGACGAACCCGCAGATGGCCCAACAGCAGAAGATCATGAACATCATGATGCCCTTGATGTTCCCGCTGATGCTGTACACCGCGCCGTCGGGCGTGAACCTGTACATCATGTCGAGCACGTTCGCCGGCGTGATCGAGCAGTACGTGATCAAGAAGCACATCCGCGAGAAGGAAGAGCAGGAATCCCAAGGCCTGATCCCCACGACCAGCAAGATGGGCGGCAAGGTCAAGAAGAAGAAGCCCAAGCCGTTCTACCGGTTCTGATGATCTTTGATTGTTGATTCGCGATTTCGGATTTCAGACGAGGGCGCGACGCTCGGATTTGCCTTGAGCGTGGTGCCCTCGCGTCATGTAGGGTGGGCTCTGAGCCCACGCGTAATCCGTCTTATGTACGACCTCAGCGACACGATTGTGGCCGTCAGCTCCGCCCCTGGAGGCGCGAGGTCCATCCTCCGCGTCACCGGCCCCGGCGCGATCGCGGTCTGCGAGAGGCTCTTCGAGGCGTCAGAGATCTCAGATCTCAAGTCTCAGATCTCAAATCGCTCTCTCCTGGCCGGCTGCGTGCGGATTGCGGACGGTCTGGCGGTCGACGCAATGCTCTATCCCTTCCTCGCCCCGCACTCCTACACCGGCCAGGATCTGATCGAGCTGCACGTCCAGGCCGCGCCGTGTCTGATCGAAGCGTTGCTCGAACGGCTCCTGGCGGAGGGCTGCCGGACCGCCGGGCCCGGCGAGTTCACCGCCCGCGCCTACCTCAACGGCAAGCTCGACCTCGCCCAGGCCGAGGCGGTCAATGAGATCGTCAGCAGCTCGAACGCCCTGCAGTTGGAGGCGGCCGAGCGGCTCCTGGCCGGCCGGCTCACGAACAAGACCGGCGAGATTCGCTCCTCGCTGCTGGACGTGCTGAGCCTGATCGAGGCCGGGCTGGACTTCAGCGGCGAAGACATCGAGTTCATCAGCGCCGACCAGGCCGCGACGAGGCTGGCGGAGATCCGCACGAGTCTGGAGGACCTGCTGGCCGGCAGCATCCGGTGCGAAACGCTGATGGACCTTCCGGCGGTCGGGATCGCCGGAGCGCCGAACGCGGGCAAGAGCAGCCTGCTCAACGCCCTGCTTGGCTGGGAGCGGAGCATCGTATCGCCGCAGGCCAAGACCACGCGGGACGTCCTGACGGCAGTCGTAGGGTGGGCTCTTAGCCCACGCGTTCTGTCTCAATGCGATTTCACGCGTGGGCGAAGAGCCCACCCTACATGCGAGCCTTCGGACCGGCTGTTGCAATGCGTCCTGTTCGACTGCGCCGGGCTGATCCGGTCGCCGGACAACGTCCTGGACGAGCTGGCCCAGCGGGCGGCGATCGAGGCGCTGCGAAGCTGCTCGCTCGTGCTGTTCTGCGTCGATTCCGCCAAGGCGGATTGGAGCGAGGACCTCGCCATCCGCTCGCTGATCGAGCCCAAGAGTCTGATCTGCGTGGCGACGAAGGCGGATCTGGCGGCGAGCCACGACTTGCCCCACAGAGTGCAGAATCTGTCCACGGCTTTTGGAGCTGAGTTCCTTCCCGTCTCCGCGACGACCCGCGCCGGGCTCGACGAGCTTGTCCAGGCGATCGATCGCGAGGTTCGTAGTGTGCCCCTAAGGGCATATTCTTGCGGGGAAGAGAAGATAACGCCTGGCGGCGTCACTACGAACGAAGACGTCGGCGTCCTGGCGTTGACCGCCCGGCACAGGCAGGCGGTCACGGAGGCCGTCGAGAACGTCCGGCAGGCGACTGTCGAGGTGCAGCAGGGCCGCGAGGAGGTCGCGGCGATGATGATCCGCGCCGCCTGCGAGGCGATCTGGGGCATCGAGCGCGAACATCTGGACGAGCAGGTTCTGGACCGGATCTTCAGCCGGTTCTGCGTGGGCAAGTGACAAGTTCTGTGAGGTGGTTCATGGAATGGATGCACAGGCTGCGTCGATCGCACGTCGTTCTTGGGGTCGTCCTGATCGCGGCCGGCGCCTCGGCGCGGCCTGAGAGTCTCTCGACGCCGCTCAAGCCCGTGCCCATCAACATTGCCGAGGCGATCATCGAGCCCTTCTGGACGCCGGAGCTGAGCGGGTTCGCCAAGTGGCGAATCGAGGATGGGGCGGATCATGGACTTCGCGTGCGGCAGAACTGGAGCGCGGTGGATTTCGAGTGGGCGTCGAGACCCGCCGCCGGGCCGGCGCTTCGCATGACCAGGGACTTCGGCGTCGATTGCTCCGCCTACGATCGCCTCTTGATCGCCCTGTCGATGCCGAAAGGCTGCGTGCTCCGCGCGATCGCGCAGACCGACAAGGGCCCGCGCACGTTCGTCTCCGAGCCTGCCTCCGAGAACCGGGCGGAATACGCCGTCGCCCTCGACGGCGCGACGCGGATCGACGCCCTGACTCTGGAGATCGACGGCGGAACCGAGGGCAGCACCGCAGGCTGGTTTCGCTGGATCGGCTTGCAGAGCACGGAGCGTCTGCCCCTGTACTTCGCGCAATGGGACTGCTCCGGCAGACAGTGGGACGCGTACCTTCAGGGAGCCGATTTCCGCCCCGAGTTCAAAGCCCGCTACGGCATCTTCATGACCGCGGAAGAGCTGGAGGAACTCAGATGGCAGCACGAGCGGGCGGTCGAGAAGGACGGCCGGTCCCGCTACACGGACTTGGCCGAGGCGTCGCGCCGGTATCAGCCGGAGAAAGGGATTCATCAATTCGTCAAGAGCGGCGGCAGCGCCTCCGCCCACACGCGGGTCCGGGACGAGGCCCAGCCGAAGTTGGCCGGCAGCACCGATCTGGCGGTCGCGGGACTGGTGCTTCGCGACGCGGACCTCTTGCGAATGGCGGCCCGGTACGCCCTGTGCCTGGCGTTGAGCGAGCACTGGGAGACCGGGTTCATGTCCGTCTATCCCGGCGGGCCGTGGGAGGACCGGGCGTTCCGTCGTTCTTACACCGCCGAAGACATCGCGGTGATTCTCGACCTGGCCGGCGAGGTCTTCACGGAGACCGGCCGGGCGTACCTGATGCGGAGGCTCGCCGAGGAAGGCGTCGGGCCGATCAACTACGTCACCTGGCGGCACGAGTACATCTTCCGCTGCAATCAGCTCGCCTACTTCAACACCGGCCGGATGTGCGCATATCTGGTCCTCGAGCGCCAGTGGCCGCGAGTGAAGCCTTACACGGATCTGGCGTATCGCGACGCGATCGACAATCTGGAGACGGTGATCGAGCCGGACGGCGGTTCGCTCGAAGGGCCCGGCTATCTCAGTCCGACCGTGCGCGAGAACTACACCGCTCTGAAGTACTACGCC